>CAZXHW010000616.1:0-5284 GCA_964639915.1 uncultured Heliomicrobium sp. | reverse complement strand
GTTACTGTATTTCAGACGTGTGCTCTTCAGATATTGCGTTTTTGTTTATAGCAATCACAATGAAACGACTGTCAGCGACGAAAGTGAAGCTGAAGATGACTTCCTGCAATTTGCCGATTTGAACCTGACTGACGAACAACTTGCCGAAATCAAAGGCGGGCCGGGCAGTGGATTTTCCTGCACTTGGTGTGGTGTGAATGGCGGCAACCATAATGAAACGATGGAAGAGGAAGAAGAGCACCCCAACGCTTTTGACAGCAGCTTGGCCGACCTGGAACCCAATACACAAATTCAGGGTGGAGTAACCAAACGCATCTGGGACTACATCCGAAGCAACAATTGATCCTTATACTGAGGCCTGCCAGGCAGCGCGATTGTCTGTCGTCCGGAAAACTTACTAAAAAAGGCGTGGAGGAATTCCCTTCACGCCTTTTTATTTGTGCGGTAGATCTGTGCCAACAGCCCTAAATAATCTTTGATCCATTGATAGTTTTGTCGATTCGTTTCCGCCTTACTCAGCGAGCAGGAAAGCTCCTGCAAACAAACGAGAAACGATTGAGACCATTTCACAAGGAGACAGCGATGGAACAGCACACGACGAACAACATGCAAATCACACCGGCTGAAACGGTGAAACGAATTCTGAATGTCACGGAAAGCCTGGGCCTGTTTTACAACGCCGCCAATGGGCATCACTCGCTTCGGGCGTTACAGCAGGTGCCGTTGAATTCCGTGTTGCACACCTTCGGCGCGCGCGAATTTGTTCAGCGCCCTACGTATTTGTCTGTGCAGGTGGACGACAACAAACACATTCTTCTAGCTCCGGAGTTCTTGCAATACATCAATCATAGCTGCGAACCGAACACGTTCTTTGATACAGAAACTGGGCAGGTTTTGGCTCTCAGAAGCATCGCACCCGGCGAGGAAATCACCTTCTTTTATCCTTCGACGGAATGGTCAATGACGCAGCCTTTCACCTGTTTTTGCGGAGCCTCAAATTGTCTGGGCCAAATCCAGGGCGCAGCTCATTTGAGCAGGAAGGCATTGGCGAAATACCGCTTTGCCGAACACATTCAGCGCCGACTGGTTCGCTCGGTTGGCGAATACTGGAAAACGACGCGCGAATTGGCGCTTGATGCGGTAACCGAACGGCTTCGCGCGACCTTGCTGCCAACCGTCACACAAGAAGCGTTTTAAGCACATACATTTTCCATATCTCATTTTTGATTTGTCATTTGTCGAGCACTCGCAGCCAAAAATGAAAGATGGGAAATGGGAAATGGAAAACAAAAAGAAAGATTCTGAAGGAGGATGACAATGAACTGGATGACTTGCACTTTATCAGCGACGGCCTTGTATGGCGTATGGGGCGTGTTGAGCAAACTGGCTTCGAACCGCATGGGCACCAAAAGCCTTTTCATTTATGACTGCCTGGTGTTTTTCATCGGCGGGCTGGTTGTTTTGTACATGAACGGTTTCAAGGTCGAAACCAGTCCCGGCGGCATTTTGTTTAGCGTTTTGTACGGCGCAACAGGAATGATCGCCACCTTCCTGTTCATCATCGCCATCAGCAAAGGAAAAGCGTCTTTGGTGACGGGCATTACTGCCGTTTACCCGGTTGTAACAATCATTCTGGCAATGATTATTTTCAAAGAAGCCATTACCTTAAAGCAGTTTTTGGGAATCGCCCTTTCCGTGTCCGGCGTAGCGTTAATCACGGTCAAATAGGTTTCGATCACACTAAGGGCGCTGACGATTCCTTTTTATTTGTCGAGTGAAAGCAACGAAAGATCGCTGCGATAGGCTAACAAGCTAAGAACGATGCGGCGATTGTCGCGAGCCAGCGCAAAGGTCGTCACTGTATGCGTCGCGTCGTAATACACGGGGTTCTTGGATTTGGTTTGCAGGTCAATGACCCAGAGTTCATTCCCGGCGAGTTTGCCTTTTCCCGAATGCGTGAAAACCAGATGGCGATTGTCGTTGAGCCATTTCGGGTAGCTGCCGAAATTCGTGACTTGCTCATAATGCTTGGTGGCGAAGGAATAAACAAAAATCCCGGGCGTGATGCGCGCTTCCTTGTTCGTTAAAGTATTCACTTCTCCTGCAATGCGTTGACCGTCCGGCGACCAGGAATGTCCGTTAAACCAACTGGTCTCATTCACCATTGGCAAGGCAGTGGGCGATTGTTGTTCCCAGGGTTTGTCCGGTTCGATGATGCGCGTGCCCCGTTGATCGGGATTGCTGTCGCTGACATACGAGAGCGAAAAGGCCAGGCGGCCATCCGGCGACCAAAAGGGAAAGAGGCAACCCGCTGAGCCTTGCGTCACCTGATGCCTGCCGCTGCCATCCGCATTAACCAACCACACCTGAGAAATTCCACTTCGGCTGGAAAAGTAGGCGAGGCGCTTTCCATCCGGCGACCAGACGGGACAACGGTCAATGGCTGCATCATCGGTGAGATTGGTAGGCGTGCCACTGCCGTCCGTGCGCGTTAGCCAGATGTCTTCGCGCGCCGACCCCATCGTGTGATAGGCCACCGAATGCCCATCAGTGGAAACCGCAGGCCAGCTTGCCGGGCGTGTGCCTTCGGTGACTGCCCTTATCTTCCCGGTAGTCGTCAACCTGACGGGATCGAAATCCAGCGCCTTCAATGTAAGGTCGAGCACCCGCTCGCTGTAAACGATGTGTCGTCCCTCGCGCGCCAGATCAGCCTGAACGATGTCTGTCGTGGGACTGGTCACTGGTTCCGGCTCGCCCAACCTGTTCCCGGTCGCTTCGTCAATGCGTACGCGCCACAAACTGGCAAACCCCTTGCGGTTGCTATTGAAGTGCAGGTACCGCCCATCGCTAGACCAGAGTGGATTCCAGTCTGTGGCCTCATCACTGATCACTGGGCGTGGATCGCTACCATCCACCGCAATCGTCCACACGTCACCTTTGTTCTTGGGATTGCGGAAATAGTAGGCAATGCGTTTCCCGCCAGGTGACCAGCGTGGCTGCGCAACATCACCGTCAGTCAACAGATCGCGCGACTGGCCGTCAGCGACATTGATGACGACCAAACGGCTGCGCGCAGTACGCCAGCGGGGATCAAGAATGTGATTCGTGCCGCAAACGATTTGTGTGCTATCCGGCGACCAGGCCGGGTTATGGCCGAAGCCGGAAAGCTGCTTGACGTTTTCGCCCGTCGCGCCCATCAGAAACAGGCCGCCGCCATTACGTTCCGAACGAAAGACCAGCGTCGCGCCATCAGGCGAACATACCGGTTCCGTATCATCCGCGTCATTGCCTTCCGTCAAATTGGTCGCTCTGCTACCGCCCACGCGCTGATAGAAAATATCCCACTGCCCTAGCACTTGACGCGCAAAATAGACGACTTTGCCATCGGGTGACAGCGCGGGGTCACGTTCTTCGCCCGAAGAATCCGTCAGCCGCGCGTTGTATGCGTTCATCCAGGGCGACGGGGGTTCGCTCGCGTTCAACCAAAACCGCCAACCAACGAAAGCCGCAGCCAGAACGATTGCCGCCAAAGCCAAAGCCTTAAGTCGCGAAGTCGCCGTCGCGGCTGACAATTTCGTAGAAATTGGGATTGCACCCCCGCTGGTTACCGAATGAGCTGGCGAAGAATCCAGTGCGCGTTTGAGCTGTTTCAACTCCGCGTGCAAATCCGCCGCTGATTGATGACGCAGTTCCCGATCTTTTTCGAGCATACGCTTGATGACGCGCTCGAACTCTGGATTCAAATCCGGCCGCAATTGGATCAACGACACGGGCGTGTGATGGACAATCGCGTCCAAAATGGCGGCAGGTTTATCGCCTTTGAATGGCGGACTGCCGGTCAACAGTTCGTAAAGCACCACGCCCAAACTGAAAATATCGCTACGCTCGTCCACTTCCAGGCCTATTGCCTGTTCGGGCGACATATACCGCAACGTACCCAACACCGTGCCCGGATTGGTTGCCGCCGGCTCACTGGCGTCTTCATGCGTTTGCGCCAGCGAGAGTTGCTGACCGGTCAATTTAGCCAGGCCGAAATCCAGTACCTTAAGGTAACCGTCGTGCCGCAGCATCAGATTTTCCGGTTTGATATCGCGGTGAATAATGCCTGCTTCGTGGGCGGCAGTCAGCGCGGCTGAAATTTGCAGCGCGATTTCGACAATCTCTTTCGCGTTCGCTGGGACATTCCTGGCAGTCTGGATTTTTTCGCGCAGTGTTTGCCCTTCCACGTACTCCATCGCAATGAAATGCGCGCTTTCGATTTTGCCGATGTCGTAAACCGTGACGATGTTGGGGTGACTGAGCGCGGAAACGGCCCGGGCTTCGCGGGCAAAACGTTCGACTCGCGCAGGGTCTTCGACAAATTGCGGCGGCAACAGTTTCAGCGCCAATTGACGGCCCAGCCGTTCATCGCGCGCCAGGTAAACTTCGCCCATTCACCTACTCCCAGAACCGAAAGAATTTGGTGAGGTCCGAACTTTTTGCCAATCAAGGAATGTTCACGCCCAGCAGGCAAACTACGCGCCGCCATTTCCAAAGCTGGAGCGTCCAGAAAGATGCCTTCCGCGCGATCATACGCGTCCAGCAACGATGCAACTTCGCAGCGCAACTGTTGATCACCGTTGGCGGCGTGCGTCAGAAAAGCGTCACGCGCGTCCGGCGGCAGTGCCAGCGCTTCATCGAGCAAGCGATCAATCTGTGCCCAACGTTCAGCTTTCATCTATAGATATTCTTGGCGGTTGGCGTGATGCAGTGCAGGTTGCGCGTGCCACCTGCTGATTGAGCGTGCAATTTACCACACCAGGCGGCGGACGTTGAGGTGAATGCTTTACTCAATCAATCCCATTGGAAGCAGGTTTATTTGTCCGGCGAGAGTAGAAAAATGTCGCTCTGATGATCAGTTGCGGTGTAAAAAAGTCGGCGGTTATCGCGAGTCAGTCCCAGCGTGGTAATGATTTGCGTTGGGTCTGACAGCACGCTTTTGAAAATCCTGGTTTGAATATCTACCACCCAGACCTTCTGATCCGCTGTTTTTCCCTTTCCAGCATGCGCGAAAATAACGTGGCGGTTATCCGCCAGCCATTCCGGGCGTGAGCCAAACTCAACGAGTTTATCGTATCGGTTCGTTTCGAATGAATACAGGAACAAGCCCGGCTTGGAGCGCATTTCCTGGCCTTGCAATCCCACCGCCCCCCCAATTATGTACTTGTCATCTTGAGACCACTCATGGCCACTGAACCAATCACCGCCTATGTTTATCGGAGGCAAGGTAACCGGCGTTTGTTGC
>CAZXHW010000615.1:0-5288 GCA_964639915.1 uncultured Heliomicrobium sp. | reverse complement strand
GAGAAAAAACCGGCGCGCGTCCTGTGGCAGAAAAAGAGACGCTGATATTCTTTACGAAATATTTTGAGAAGCAGCTATAGGAGGATCAATCAATATGAAAAATAGACTTCTACTCTTTCTTGTCTTTAGTCTGACCTTTGTGCTCTGTTCCTGCGGGAATCCTCCTCCGGACCAGCTTTTCGCCAGGGTCGTCCTGAACACGAACCTGCTCTTCGGCTTTGCCGGTTCAGGGATGCAACGGGAATTGGCCAGCCCTTCCGTAAAACTGACGGATGAAAAAACAATGGCTACCGCTCCGATGAAACGGGCGGAAGTGGTGCAAACCAAACTGGAAACAGTTGAAGCCAATTTTGAAAAAGTGAAGGCGATCAGCAGCAACGAAGAAACCAAAGCAATGCTGGATGCAGCGATTGACTTATACGAATTCGTAATCCCTGTTTATAAAAACGAATATACGCAATTGGCGAAGTTGTACGATGACGCTGCCCCGGCAGACCAAATTGCCGCCCTGGAAAAAGCGATTGAGGAAAAGTATGGGGCAAGGTTTGAAGAACTCTACACAGCCGTCGGCACAACCGGCAAAGCTTACGCTGCAAAACACAACATTCCAGTGAGAGAAGTGAATCCTGCACCGAGACGTGCAAATTAAGAAAGAGGATCGGAACCATGAAACTCCATTTAAGCATCGTGTTGGCTGTCTGTTTCGGATTAGGCTCAGTGCCAGGCGCAAGCACGAGTGTGGAACACAATCGCTTTCGTCCAAGCGACAACGTAACGTCCGCACCGAGCGTGCAGCTCCCGCGCAGCACCCCGGAAGCGCAAGGCGTTTCGTCTGCGGCAATCTTGTCGTTCATTGAAGCAGCGGACAAAAACATCGATTCCTTGCACAGCATCATGGTCATGCGACACGGCCAGGTCGTCGCTGAAGGCTGGTGGGCACCATATGACGCGAAGTCGCCTCATATGTTGTTTTCGTTGAGCAAAAGCTTCACCTCGACAGCGATTGGGCTGGCGATTTCCGAAGGAAAACTGACTCTAGACGATCCACTATTGAAATTTTTTCCTGAGGACGCGCCTGCGGAACCAAGCGCCAATTTGAAAGCGATGCGCGTTCGCGATTTGCTGCGCATGAACACCGGCCACGAAACCGAACCGCCGCGTCCACCGGGACAATCCTGGAAGAAAGCATTTCTGGCGCACCCGGTTCGCTTCAAACCCAGCACGCATTTCCTCTACAACACTTCGGCAACTTATATGCTTGCGGCGATTGTTGAAAAAACAACCGGCACGCCGCTGCTGGAATACCTGCGCCCGCGCCTGTTTGAACCGCTGGGCATCGAAAATCCCACGTGGGAAAAAAGCCCTGAAGGAATTGCAACGGGTGGTTACGGCCTGAGCATTCGCACGGAAGATATTGCGCGTTTCGGACAGCTTTATTTGCAGAAAGGCAAATGGCAAGGAAAGCAATTGGTTCCGGAAACGTGGGTCGAGCAAGCGACTTCGTTTCAAACTGCGAACGGCAGCAATCCCAAAAGCGATTGGGATCAAGGCTATGGCTATCAATTCTGGCGTTCGCAGAATGGCGCGTATCGAGGCGATGGCGCGTTCGGCCAATATTGTGTCGTGCTTCCGAAACAAGACACGGTCATCGCCATCACCAGCGGATTGCGAGACATGCAGGCGGTATTGACGCTGGTATGGGAAAAACTACTGCCGGGATTGTCGGCGTCAGCGTTGCCAGCCGATAAAGCCGCGCAGGAAAAACTCGCGCAAACGCTCAAAGCCTTATCGCTCCGCTCGCCCGAAGGTTCTGCTACGACCACGCTCAGCAAGGTTGCTGGTCAAAGCTATTCATTTCCGGAAAATGCCCGAAAGCTGGAAAGCATCGCGCTGGAAAGCAAGCAACCCGATTCGACGACGATCGTTGCCCGCTTCAACGGCGTCGAAACGCGCATCGAATGCGGCCACAAAACCTGGAAGAAAACGACAGCGGCTTGGGCATTCCCGACGCCGCAGCCCATCGCCGCACGCGGAGCCTGGACAACAGACGACACCTTCAGCGCAACGCTGGCGCTGTATGAAACACCGTTTGTCTACACCATCAGTCTCAAGTTTTCCGGCGGTGAAGTTCGCTTCGTCAACGAAGCGAATGTGGCGTTCGGAACCGCCAAAGAGCCTGAATTGGTGGGAAAACTGGCCGTCAGCGAAAACAGAAACTAGCGGGGAATGCAACTCACGGTATGACCTCTGGCACTCTGGCAATCGGTTGCGCGGCGGGCTTTGGCGGTGACCGTACGGACGCCGCGTTGCCGATTGTTGAAACGCTGCTTGCTGGTGGCGGAGCGGGCGTGTTGATCTTTGAAATGCTGGCAGAGCGCACACTGGCGCTGGCGCAACTGGAGAAGCGAAAAAATCCTGAGCTTGGCTATGCTCCTTTGCTTGAACTCATGGTGCGGCCTGTATTGCGCCCTTGCCTGGAAAGCGGAATTCCCATTGTCAGCAATTTTGGCGCTGCGAATCCGCGAGAAGCAGCGTTGCTGATTCGCCGCATTGCTGGTGAACATGGAATCTCAAACATCCGCATCGCAGTGGTCGAAGGCGACGATCTATCTGACACACGCGGGCGAGAACTGCTGCGCGCTTACCTGAAGCCCGCAGATGCCGCACGAGAAATCGTCAGCGCGAATGTGTATCAGGGCGCGGAAGCCATCGCCGATGCATTGCGGGCAGGCGCGCAAGTCGTCGTCACCGGGCGCGTTGCCGATCCATCGCTTGCGGTTGGGCCTGCGATGGCGCATTTCAATTGGCGCACAGACGATTGGGACAAACTCGGACGCGCAACGATGGCGGGGCACTTGCTGGAATGCGGCGCGCAAGTTACTGGCGGTTACTTTGCTGATCCAGGTTTCAAAGACGTGCAGGAGCTGCACAACGTCGGTTTTCCGATTGCCGAACTTTCCGCCGACGGTTCTTTCATCATCACCAAAGCCAGCGCGACGGGCGGTGTTGTGAATGAACAAACGGTCAAAGAACAACTGCTGTATGAACTGCACGATCCGGCAGCGTACCTGACGCCGGATGTCGTAGCCGACATCTCCAACGCCGAAGTCGAAATCGTTGGTGAAAATCGTGTCGCCGTCATTGGCGTGCGCGGGCACAAACGGCCGGACACGTTGAAAACGACAGTTTGTTTTGCGGGCGGCTGGCTGGGCGAAGCAGAGATTTCTTATGCCGGGCCAAACGCTGAAGCGCGCGCACGATTGGCATCAGAAATCATTCGACGACGAATCGGCGATGAATTGAAACTGCGGTTTGATTTGATCGGTTCGTTGAGCGTCCTTGCCGATGACGGCGGTATCGCGCTGGCGGACTTTCCGCCCAGTGACGGCCGCGATGTTCGTTTGCGCGTGGCAGGAATTCACGTCGGCCGCGCCACAGTTGAACGGCTTATGCGCGAGGTCACGGCGCTTTACACTTGCGGCCCGGCGGGCGGCGGCGGCATTCGCACAACGATCACCCAACGCCTTAATTCCCTTTCGTGCTTTATTCCACGCCAGCTTCTTCCGGCAACCTTTACGTTTCTCGATTAACTTGATGAACCACGCTGCACAACAAATCGAACTGCATCGCATCGCCCATAGCCGCACAGGCGACAAAGGCGGTACAGCGAACATCAGCCTGATTGCTTATCAGCCGGAATGGTTTCCGCTGCTTCTGGAGCAAGTGACCGAAGACGCCGTGCGCGAACTGTTTCGTCACCGCAAACCATCTTCTGTTCGACGTTACGTGCTGCCGAAGCTGAGGGCAATGAATTTCGTGCTTGAAGATGTGCTGGACGGCGGCGTCAACGAATCGCTGAACCTGGACGCGCACGGCAAGACGCTTTCGTTTTTACTGCTGAGTTTGAAGGTAGACATCCCTGCGGAACTTGTGGCGCAACTTGGCGTGGGAGGAACCAATTGATGCTGGCAGTCTTGGGCTTGCTGACGATCATCACGCTGTCAGCCGTCATCCTCAGCAAAAAGCTGTCGCCGCTGGTTGCGTTGATTTTGATCCCGATCCTTGTCTCCTTCATTGGCGGTTTCGGATTCAAGACCGGCGCCTTCATCGTCAAAGGGATTCAAAACATTGCTCCCATCGTCGGAATGACTGTCTTTTCCATATTGTATTTTGGAGTGATGACCGACGCGGGAATGCTGGACCCGATTATTGATCGCATTCTGCGATTGGTTGGCAATCGTCCGGCGCGCATCGTTACGGGAACAGCATTGCTGGCAGCGATTGTCATGCTGGACGGATCAGGCGCCATCACGTTTCTGATTACGATTCCGGTGATGCTGCCCTTGTACGAACGATTGGGAATGGATCGGCGCGTTCTGGCCTGCGCCACGGCAATGGCGGCAGGCTTGATCAATATTCTGCCGTGGGGCGGACCGACCATTCGCGCCGCCGCCGCGTTGCATTTGCCGGTGACCGAAATTTTCAATCCGCTCATTCCTGTTGTCTGCGTCGGACTGATTTATGTTTTTGCCGTCTCTTACTGGCTGGGACGGCGGGAGGAAAAACGTCTGAGCTTGCATCGCCGGGAAAGCGAACCCACCAGCTTTCAGCGAACATTGACTTCTGAAGAAAAGAGCTTGCGCCGTCCCGGCAGATTTTGGCTCAACCTGGCATTAACAGCGTTGGTTCTGGGCGTGATGGTCAGCGGCAAGATCGAACCTGTGGTCGTTTTTATGCTCGGCACGGCCCTGGCGCTGCTGCTGAATTACAGCGACTTGAAGTCACAGCGCGACCGAATAGACGCCCACGCAAAATCGGCTTTGATGATGGCAACGGTGCTGCTGGCGGCGGGCGCGTTTACCGGCATTATGAAAGAGTCCGGAATGATTGCCGCAATGGCGCAAGCCGCCGTTGCCCACATTCCTGCCGGGCAAGCGCAGCATATTCCCGTCACGTTGGGATTGCTTTCCATGCCGCTAAGCCTGTTGTTTGATCCCGATTCGTTCTATTTCGGCGCACTGCCTGTCGTAGCCGAAACAGCGAAAATCTTGGGCATTCCACCTGCGCAGATTGCACAATCCGCATTGCTGGGCCAGATGACGACCGGTTTCCCGGTCAGCCCGCTGACTCCGGCCACGTTTCTGCTGGTTGGCCTGACCGATCTTGAACTTGGCGAACATCAGAAATTTACGATCCCGTTTTTGTTTGGCGCCTCGGTCGTGATGACTTGCGCCTGTGTGTTATTCGGAATTTTCCCGTTGTGAAGGAGTAATTATGAGCGAAATCCT
>CAZXHW010000614.1:0-5289 GCA_964639915.1 uncultured Heliomicrobium sp. | reverse complement strand
CCGTAATACCGACCGCTCCGGTCTGGTTGTAAATCTTCAGCCAGCCGGTTCTTCCAGCAGGCACGAAGGTTTCAAACCTTGGCGTGATGCGCGGGAAGTTGTTGGTGATCGAATTCCGGAGTTGGCAACTTCCTGTCACTGAGAAGCTCAACGCATTCTCAGCATCGTCGTAGAAAATGCCGAACAGCGTTCCGAGCGTCGAAGCCCCGATTCCCAGATTACCTCCGATGCGGTTGACGATCAGCAAGGTGTCATTGCCGTCAGCGCGTGAGCCAATGTTGTCCAGCGCCAGCGTTGCCGGAGTCCGGTTGTAGCTGATGCCGTCAAAATTGATGGCTGCCGTGTTCGAGTTGCCGTCGCACGCAGGCAATCCGCCAGCGATTTGCGCGAACGCAATTGCGCCGAGGTTCGCTGCGTGGCCCGTTGTGAATTTCACGTATTCATCACCGATCAGATAATTGAAGCTGGTCGGACATCCACGAACACCGTCCACGGCCACGGCGACAAGGTAGCCGGTCGTGCCCGGATCGAGGTCAGACGCGAGGAAACTCGCCGTCTGATTGCCCGTCAGACAGATGTAACTATCGGCAATCGCGCAACCTTCTGCCACAAAGAACAAATGAACAAAGGCTGAACGCGACAAGTGCGTGTTGGTAATATTGATGCGTGTGTTTTGCGTGTTGCCCGAAGTCGCGCCAGACGTATAGATGTTGTAGACCAACACCGATCCCATCTTTTGATCGCTGGCTTCGGCAGCCGCCGGGAAGACTCCTCCCGGACCGACAGGCTGGCAATTGATCGTCACGCAAGCTGTTACCGTTGGACCAAGGACAGGGACGCCGTTGGCAGTGGCGCTTACTGTGGAGCAAGCTTGCGTTCCGGCAGGCAGATTGTCGGCGAGCTGCCCCATCCAGTTGACCGCCACGCTTTGGCCTACGGCCAGCGTGCCCGTCCAGTTGACGGAATTGGCCGTAATCGTCACCGTTCCCGGTTGATTGGCAGACACCATTCCTGGCAGACCAACTACGTTTGACAATGCAGCGGTGACAGAGAATGTCCCGCTAAAGCTACCACCATTGGTTGCGGTGAAACTGCCGTTAACCTTGTCGCCCGGGCCTGCGCAAGCCAGCGGATCAGTTAGCGAAGCTGTAATCGTGAATGGACTGACCAGCATCGTGTAACTGCAACTTGGGCCAGCCGTTGTCGTACAAGTCACTGTCGTTGTGCCGACCGGGAGAACTGCTGTTGTGCCGCCCGGCGGATTGCACGTCACCGTCCCACAACTGCCCGTCGTCGTCGGTTGCAAAATTGTAACTGGAGCTGGCCCGGTTGCCCATCCTCCGAATTGATTCCCCGGGCAGGTGATGGTGCAAGGCGGTGTGACGGTGACTGTAAATGTGCAGGTTGCATCCGAACTGCTTGCACTGGTATCGGACGCCGTGCAAGTCACGGTTGTCGTTCCCACCGCGAAGCTTGAACCGGATGGTGGAACGCATGAAACGGTAGCGCCAGGGCAGTTATCGCTGGCGGTTGCTGTAAAATTCACCACTGTTGGGCCGCTGCCATTGACTGATTGATTTGCCGGACAGGTGATTGTTGGCGCTTGCGTATCCTGCACCGTCACCGTGAAGGTGCAAGAAGCGCCGCCACCACCGATGGCCACCCTTTGTGCCGTCCTCCCTGAACCGGCCAAGGTGTTGTTATCTGAACAAGTGACCGTCGTCGTACCTACCGGAAAGAAGGAGCCGGATACAGGGGAGCAGGTAACTCCGCTGCAACTGCCGGTTGTCGTTGGCGCTGGGTAAGTGACGACTGCGCCGCACTGATTCGAATCATTCGGCCGCGTAATATTTGTTGGACACGTGATTGCACATGCTGCAACGGTAGTCACCGTGAAGGTGCAACTGCCGGTCAAGGTTGCGGCGTCGGTTGCCGTACAGGTCACAGTTGTCGTACCGGCAGGGAACGTAGAGCCTGACGGTGGCAAACAGGCGACTGTTGCGCCAGAGCAATTGTCGTTCGCAGTGGGAGTCGTGTACGTAACTGGCCCTGGTGGAACGCCTGTAATGTTGGTGGGACAGGTCACCGTCGGAGGTTGGTTATCGTTGACAGTTACTGTGAAGGTGCAACTTGGCGCTCCCCCGGTATTGCTACAAGTGACTGTCGTTACTCCCTTGTTGAAAGTTGAACCCGGCGGTGGGGCACACGTAATTGTGCAATTGGCTCCTGTCGGTGGCGTGTAATTCACCACAGAATTGCAGACTCCGGGGGTCGTATTGACCGTAACGTTTGATGGGCAGGTGAACGTGGCGCAGGTCGGCTGGCTCAGAACTGCGGTACCAGACACGCTTAACGTATATGGGCCATTGTGACGATTCGGAGCTGCGCCACTTCCAACGGAGTAAAACGAATCCACATACAGAGAATAGGTTCCTGCTGGCAGCGATGTGACAGTAAAAGTTTCCGCCGCATTAGCTAAACCCGCATCGCGGCCTGCCACGCAACCGGATGTCACAGCGTTGCCGGTACCAGATGGGCACATATTATTCAGCAAATAAATCGAAGTGTCGTAGCCAGTGCCACCAGTCGGCGTGACGGTAACCGTCAGGCTGCCTGCCGTAGCAACAGTGAACGTGTAAATCTTGTCCGGGCCAGCCGTTGTTGCGTAGGTGCTGCACCCGCCCGGGATGGAAGTGACAGTATTATTGGCTCCAACGGTTGTGTCGCTGTCACTAAAAGGCAGCGAAGAAATTGCCGCGCCTGGGCAATTGTCATTTCCGGCATTTGGACTATTCTGGCCGGCCAGTGATGGAGGAATTGGATTCATCACAATAGGGCCGCCCGGCTTGTTCGGTCCTTGTTGTACAGGTTCGCCTGCCGGTTGAAGCGGCTGACTGTTTGTCCGAACCACTCCGGTTCCTGCTGAAAACACATCGTAAAGTTTTCCAGCGACGGCATTATTGGTAAACAGGGTTTGATGCTTTTTGATCAACGCCGCTGCTTTGCGAGGTTCCGCGCCCAGCACGAAACACAAGGCGATCAGTGTACAAACGACCGCTAACTTGCGACGGCGCATCGTGCTTATCACATTGGTGAATAGAGACTTCATAGAGGTTCTCTCCTGACAATGCCGGCACATGAAAGTGGCGGCATTGTGTGTGTAGCTTCGCGATTAAGTTTCGATTGGCCCAACACTTCGCACCAAGCCCAGGCCGATCAACTAAAGAGGAATTGTGGAGTTACAGCAATTGGAATCAGCGGAAGACATCTGGATTGCAATGTCTCGCTTATAGGTCAGAGCTTTCAGTGAAAAGCACTTGTGAGGGCTTTTCACTGAATCATTCCGATTGACGCGGCAAATTCTAGCCGCCTGTCCGTCAATTGGCCAGAGAGCAGAGGCAATTTTTTAACTTCTGCGAAAAAAACTACAAACCAATGGCGCTGAAATCTGTGGATGGGTAATGCCTGGCCAGTGCTTTGACGCGTTCTTTTTGGGCATCGCTCAGTCTGGCCTGTCCGCGTCCGGCGACGCCCTTGTTGAATCGGTTTCTGCGGCCATCCGTTTCCACAGTGGCGATGCTTTGGGTGATTGCCTCCCGCGGAAACTTCAACCCATAAAAATTAAGCACTTGCTCAACGGCCAAGGGTTTATCCGCAATCAGCGTTTCGTAGCTAAGCCAATACACGGGCAGGCTTTGGCGAGACTCAATTTCCAGCCAGGAAGCATGGAACTGGAAATACCAGGGCACGAAATAATCAATCGGCAAATCAATGCACTGATCATGATCCAGCGCGGCAAATTCCTGGCGATGATAGGTGTTGATGCTGGCCCCGCCTTTGTAAAAGTCCAGCAAGCTCATGACGGCATCGTAAATATTGCGAACTAGCACCACCGGTTTGATGTTGAACGCCTGCATCATTTGAACGTTCGCGTTTGACGGGCGGGTGTGTTGCTGAGAAACGGTGTTTTTCATCGAAAACTTCAGCACTGTCGGCAAATACAGGTCATGCTCATTCTGGCCGTGGGCATAAAAGAAATACTTGTCTTCGTACCCGGTCAAATGACAGATGACGTTTTTTAGAAAGGTCGAACCGCTTTTAGGCATGCAGGCAATAAACAAATGCTGGCCGAGCTTTTTCGGATCCATTGCCGGAGCGTAATCACTGAGCTTCCCTGGCGTGCCAAGTGCCGCCAGCGCATTCGACAAATTGTTGTGGTACGTCGGACACAGCTCGATCGAAAGCGCCTTGCGAAAGCACATGGCCGCCGCTTCGAACTGAAAATGATCGAAGTAGGCATTGCCCAGTCCGTGAAAGCTGTCGGCGAATGCGTTGCGAAACTCGCGGTCATTGGCCAGTTGCCCGCGCAACTGCAATCCCAGCACGACGCGAATGAACGGCGTCGTCCCAGGATGGTCGCCCGCTGCCAGCAACTGCTCAATCTTTTGCTTACAGGCCACCAACAGGTTATGCGTGACCAAATCGTAGCCTGGAAAGTCCGGTTTCAATCGTTGCAAGGTCCGTTGCAACCCAGTGATCGCTTCGTCCAAACGGCCTTGCTGCATTGCCTGAACCGAGCGTTCAACTTCTTTCTGGATTTGCAGCGCAAACTGCTGTTGTTGGGGCGAAACGGTAATTTGCTGTTGCTGATGTTTCATTAAAACCTGGCTCCTATTTGCTGCGCGGCAAATTGGAAACTCCTGTGTCAATTTTTTTGGTTTGCATCACCAGCCGCTGATCTTGCAGCGAAACGGCGACAGTGATTGATTTTGGTTGGAGCATTCTTGTTGGCGTTGAGATTGTTGAAACTATGATCTCAGTCAGTTGCCGGTATGCAGACATTTGTGAAACGGGCGCGATTATAGGAACGAGTTTCAGACCCGTCAATAATTGAACATACCGCTGAACTGGCTTTGTAGACGAGCAACTCATCAGCCATTTTTACGCAGAAAAAAAGGCAGAGAGGATTTCCCCGCTGCCTTTTTCTGCTATCGGAATCAATGATTGACACCGTTGTTTAGTTCGATCCTGATTTCGCCGCCTTTGCAAAATCGCCCGCTTTGATGATGGAAATCTTGGCTGGGTCAATATGCTTGCGCAGCGCCGCAGTAATCTGGTCTGGCGTTAAAGCTTCGACTTTCTTTTCCAGGTCTGCATCCCAGGCCAGCGTCCGGTTCAGAAAGGTGTAGTTTCGCAACCGACCGGCAAGTTCATTGTCCTGCGACCGGCTGACCTGACGAGATTGCAGCCAGCCTTTTTTGGCAGCAGCAATTTCTTCGGCCGTGAACC
>CAZXHW010000613.1:0-5295 GCA_964639915.1 uncultured Heliomicrobium sp. | reverse complement strand
GCAGGTCGGAGACGCAGCCAGCGCCACCAGTCTTTGCATCACGACAACCAGCACTTCTGGCGGCACGCCAAACCCCGCAGTTGAAAAGTGCATTACAGTGAATTGCCCGCCCAGCCTGCCTTTCCCGGCGGCTTCCGAAGTGAGCGACCAGAAGGCTGGCTCGGTTCTGGTTTTCAATCTGTATTCGTCAAGCGCGTCTTCTCCCAGTTTGCAAAACACACGCGTTTCGCTAACAAACCTCAATTCATCGGCGTCTGTGGCTGTGCAATTATTTTTCGTGGATGGAGCGACTGGCTTGGTCACGAATGCGACCATCTGTTTGGCCAAAAACCAGACGGGCGTGTTTCTGGTTTCAGACATTGATCCCGGTACGACCGGTTATTTGATTGCGGTGGCAGCGGATACCAGCACAGGCTGTCCGGTCAATTTCAACTTCCTGACCGGCAGCGCCTTCGTCAAATTGGCGAGCGGGCATCAGGCAAAACTCAACGCCGAAGCTTTCGCAGCTTTGGAAGGAGCCGCGCTGACCTGCAATGCAACCTCAACGACGGCGCAGTTGAATTTTGACGGGGTCAGTTACAACCGCGCGCCGCGTTCGCTGGTGATAGACACGCTTGCGGCACGTTCCGAAGGGAATGACACAATCTTGATCTTGAACCATCTTGGCGGGAATTTGGTTAATAATGCGGCCACATTGGGCGGCATTTTTGGCGTGCTTTACGACGATACGGAAAACTCTCAAAGTTTCACGTTCTCACCGGGCGCAGCTCAATTCCGGTCATCCTTTAACAACAACTTCCCGCGCACAACCCAGCGCTTTGACCAGTTTATTCCTGCCGGTCGCAGCGGTTGGGCGAAGTTTTACACTCAGAATGACCAGGGAATTCTAGGCGCGGCGCTGAACTTCAACGCAAGCACGGGAACCAGCAGTTCGGCATTTTCAGGCGGAGGGAACCTGTACACCCTGGGCCTGACGGCGACGGCAAGCCTGATAATTCCGATCTTTCCGCCCAATTGTCAGGTCGTGGTGGAGTGATCCTTTTCTGGTGATGGTCAGTCCTGGGTTTGGTCCAGATAGGCGGCGTATCCTTCGATCGCGCGCTCATGCATCGTCTCAGGACTGACATAGCGCCAGTGCTTTTCAAAGGTTTCCTCGGTTCCTTCTCCTGCCGCAAGATACCTTTCGCGCTCTTGCGCCTTGAGCCATTGTTCAACCCAGGCGCGGACTTCGGGATTTCGATTCATCGCAGTTCGCGCCATATGCATATTGATTGGTGGTTTGGATTCAGCCATTAAACCTTCTCCTTGCAGCATTAACCGTTATTTCGTTTCTGTTTCTCGTGACGCTTGCCGTCTTGCTGGATCATGCTGATTCGACCATCGCTTTCTATCCAGGCTTTTTTCACCTCTGCAACATCTTCGATTCCCTGCTCCCGCAGTTCCATCATCACTTCATCTTCCGTGATCAATTCGTGGCGCATGTTTCTGCGCATCAACTTACCGTCCTTGATCAGCAGAACGGGTGGCGGTTCGACCAGACGGCGGATGGTCGCAGATTTATAACTAAGCCAGTCCAAGGCGTAATTCCAAAACAGAATTGTTGAAACCAGCACGATTCCTTCCGGAAGCGTTTTGTAGTCCCCTGCCAACCCATTTTGCGCAGCATCGGCAAGCAAGGTAATCAAAAGCAGGTCTGACACGCCCAAAGTCCCCGCCTGCCTTCTCAGCACGATCCGTAGTAGCGCAAAAAGGACAAGGTACATCACCGTTCCGCGCAGGACCAGTTCAAGCAATGAAGATTGCGGGACAAAGATTGATTGCCAATCCAGATGCATAAGATCCACTCCAAGAATCAAGTTGGTGTTGAAGCGAAGCTTACCTCTTTCGCATTGATTTGCCCTGTGGCCATTCAGGGAGGAGGCTATATCATAGCGGCGTCGGGCACCATCGAATTGTTAGCCAAGAAGGCCAATGTTCATCTGCGCCTTAGCAACAGAAAGATGATAAGAATTACTACGAGCAGTCCTATCCCGCCCGGCCAAACGAACCATCCGCCGCGACTGGAATAGCCGACTCCCACACAGGATGCAGTAGCCAACTGCGCAGACAATAAAATCAACAATGCGAAATTTTTCTTCATCATTTCTCCTTGGACTATCTGTCGTATTCCTTGCGCCGCCTGTTCTCATTGCCAGGTTGCGTTTGCTTTAAAGTGCACGCTACTTCATTTGTCAGCTTTCTCTTGCACCGAATTTTCAATCTGTTGGATTAATTTTTGGGGCTCAACGGTTTCTTCCAGTGCTGATAGTTCGGGCACATCACTGCAATCTACCTGCAACCGCTCAGCAATTTTCCTGAGAAGATGCAGCATCTGGGTATTTTCCTGTTCGGAGAGTAGGTTAATCTGCAAATCCAGATGATTCCTGCGCTCACTTAGCCGCGCCTGCCGGTTTTGGCTCATCATAATGATCGGACTGGCATAGGCGGCTTGAAACGAGAGCGCCAAGTTGAGAAAAACAAAGGGATATGGATCCCAATGTCGAATCCAGGCAATCACATTGATAATGATCCATAGTGACAGGATTACAGACTGGCCGATGATAAAGGTCCAGCTTCCGATAAAGGAGGAGAAACGATCTGCAATGAGCTCTCCGAAAGTGCGTTCTTGATTGGCAGCTTTTTCCAAACTGGCAATCTTCCGAATGTTTTCCGAAGCTATATCTTTGCCAGCAGTTGCTGAAATTTTTGTTTCTCTTTCGGGATTACTCATCTCCAAGTCAGCCCTCGTTTGCTGAAAACCAATAGCAGCGTGTCCTCAATCGTAAAGCGTCGCGCAAAACTAGCGGTCCTTGAAAAAGCGACAACGAATTCACTTATCAAGAGGAGGCTGATCGAGCAATTTTTTCCGTTTTCTGAAACTCTTTCTTCATCGTCTGCATTTCATTACCCAGCCGATTCAGTTCGGCTTCCTCAAACATTTCTTCCACTCGAGGAAACAATTCGCTTTCTTCTTCTAAAACGTGCTGCTCGACGCTTTGCTCCAACTCCTTCAGTTTGCTGTCTAAGCTTTCGTTTCCATCAATCAATGTGCTGATTTCGAGAAGGAGGTTTTTAACCTCTTTATGTTCCTCAAAAGCCTCCAGAACCATTTCATCTAGTCCTTCAGCCCTCTGCACGGCGGGGTAAAAAACCGTTTCTTCAATATGAGTGTGGGCTTCTAGCTCGGCCTTGATGTGCTGGAAAATTCTCCCTTTCGCTCTTTCGTCTTCTGCGGATTGCACCTGCTCAAACAGCTTTGCCACTGTTTGATGATCCTTCATCAGTAATTCTACGGGATTCATAGAGTTCCTCCTTGGTAACCTCCCTGCATTAGGATCCTGCACCACTAAAAGGTAGTGGCTTCGGATGCTGCATCAATTTTTATTGCAACCTGACTGTTAGAAATACAGTGGTCACCGGCAAACACCGTAACAGCAAGAGCTAAGCCACGGTCGGCGAAGGAACATAAATTGCTCGCTATACAGCATGAAGCAACGTTGTGTGGACTGTTCTGTGAGAATGGATTTTGTCCCGGCTATTGTGGGAAGCTCAAATCCAAACTTACGAACAGTCCCCACAATGCTTGGGCCTGCGCAATCTGATTGCTGGCGAAATTCGATTTCTGTGCCTGGTTATGTGATCAAAGATTTGAGGAGCTTGATATGCCAACCATTCTCGGACGCCCCGCGATTCTTGTTGTAGACGACAATCCAGAGTGGGTTGAGCGATTGGAATTCAGCTTGGGCGATCAATACCGAATCGCTGTCGCCCGCGACCTGGTCACAGCCGCTTTGATGGCGCCACGGCACGGGCCAGAAGTCGTGCTGGTGGATTGGGAAATTGCCAAACGAGAAGTTGAACAAGCAAAATCAGGCATCACAGCGGACGGCGAAACGCCGGTTCCGGCCATTCTGATTACCGGGTTCGAAAGTATGGAAGTGAATACCCTGGCCGATTTGATCGGCGGCTGCGTTTCCGTTGTAGAGCGCATGGACACCCTTGAACAACTGCAGCGCGAAATTGCAAAGGTCGTTTCCTGTGCGGAAAGTGAAGAGACCTAAATCAACCCAGAAAACTTGTGGACAGGATTTACAGGATGCAACAAGATGAAAATGTTGATTGAGTTCGATTCGAGCCAATCCTGTTCAATCTTGTAAACCCTGTCTATTTTTATCTGGCTCCATGTTTTTGGTGTTCGATTTAGTCTTGAACTGCAATTAAAGGAAAACGATATGAAGCTCCTCCTCTATCTGGCTTTTTGCGTTTTGTTCATTGGTGGCGCGGCGATGGCTCAATCGCCATCTAGCGCTCAGCCGCGAGTTTTTCTGCTGGACGCCAAAGGCCTGACAGAAACCAAACAACGCATTCAAAAAGGCGACAAAGCTTTTGATGCCGCGCTGGCAAAGCTAGAAGAAAACGCCAAAAAAGCACTGACTGCTGGTCCGTTTACCGTCACCAGCAAAGCGGCTCCGCCACCCAGCGGTGACAAGCGGGATTATTATTCGCAGGCGCCTTATTGGTGGGCTGATCCCGCGAAACCAAATGGTCTGCCGTACATCCGCCGTGACGGAGAACGGAATCCGGAAATCGAAAAATACCCTGACCACATCTTGATGGATGAGATGGTGGGCGTGGTCAAAACCCTGGCTGTGGCCTACTACTTCAAAGGTGACGAACGTTATGCCGATAGAGCGGCCAAACTTTTGCGAGCGTGGTTTCTGGACACTGACACGCGAATGAACCCAAACCTGCGGTACGCGCAATTCATTCCCGGCGTAAACGATGGGCGAGGCATAGGGTTGATTGAAACGCGCGGCTTGGCCGAACTGATTGATGCAATTGGTTTGCTAGGTGGATCGAAATCCTGGAATGCCGCCGATCAGAAACAATTGCTGGCCTGGTTCGATCAGTTTTTGACCTGGATGCTGGAAAGCAAAAATGGGCATGACGAAGCCGCTTCGGAAAATAACCACGGAACTTTTTACGATGTGCAAACCGCCAGCTTTGCCCTTTTCGTCGGCAAACAGGATTTGGCAAAGCAGATTCTGCAAACCAGTCAGCAGAAACGTATCGCCAGACAGATCGAACCCGACGGACGCCAGCCGCTGGAACTAGAGCGAACTCGATCCTGGAGCTATAGCGTAATGAATCTGGAAGGTTGGGTTTCACTTGCCCGGCTGGGCGATCACGCTGGCGTGGATTTGTGGAACTACAAAACCTCCGACGGGCGCAGCATTCGCAAAGCGATTGAGTATC
>CAZXHW010000612.1:0-5295 GCA_964639915.1 uncultured Heliomicrobium sp. | reverse complement strand
TGTTGACGTTGAAGGCCGCGACGATTTGAATCCTGTTTGGTCGCCCGATGGCCAATCAATCGTTTTTGCTGCGACGACGAATCGAAACATAGCGGCCTATTCCGAAACCAGTTCTGACCTGTATCAAGTTGCCATCAGCGGCGGCGAACCGAAGAAACTGACTTCCGGCAAAGACAATTACGCCGCGCCGAAATTCAGCCCTGACGGCAAGACGCTGTTCTGCCAGTTTTCGCCGAACTCGAAAAAGGTCTACAACCTGAATCGCATCGTCAGCTTCGAATGGCCTTCGGTTGGAGAGCAAAAAATCTTAACCGCTAACTTCGATATTTCTATCAATAGCTACGCAGTTGCGCCCGATAGCAAGACCGTTTATGTGACTCATGAAGAGGCAGGCAATGAAGTTGTTCGCCGTTTCCCGGCGCAAGGGGGTGGAGACAAATGGGTGCGTTTGACCGGTGGCTGTCACACCAACATTGCAATCCCCGCTAAAGCACCGTCAACAGTTCTTTTCTTGAATTCTGAAAGTGCAGTTAGCCCGGCAGAAATCGTAAGGCTTATTCCCGACCAGGGATGGGAAGTGGCAATCACAAGTTTCAATACCTCAGCTATTGCGCAGCTTGATCTGCCCGCGTTGCGCCATCACTGGTTCACCAGCAAACGCGGCAAGAAGATTCATTCGTTGATCGTGTTGCCGCCGAACTTTGACGAAAACAAAAAGTATCCGCTCTTCAATTTCCTTCACGGCGGACCGCATACGATGACGCGCGATCAGTTTTTCCTTCGCTGGAATTACCATCTGCTGGCTGCGCCGGGTTACGTGATTTTGATGACTGACTACACAGGTTCGACCGGCTACGGTGAAAAGTTTGCGCAGGACATTCAGGGTGACCCGTTGAAAGGCCCCGGTGATGAATTGAACGAAGCCGCCGATGCTGTCATCAAAGACTTCAAGTGGATTGACGCTTCGCGGCAAGCAGCAGGCGGTGCGAGTTACGGTGGCCACTTGGCCAACTGGCTGCAAGCAACAACCACGCGTTACAAATGCCTGATCGCGCACGCGGGATTGGTGAATCTGGAATCGCAGTGGGCGACCAGCGACACGATCTATAGCCGCGAAGTGAACAACGGCGGGCCGGTTTGGGAGCAGGGGCCAACCTGGCGCGAACAGAATCCCATTCGTTTCGCCGCCAGGTTCAAAACCCCGATGCTGATTACCGTCGGCGAAAATGATTTCCGTGTGCCGCTGAACAATTCGCTGGAAAATTTCAGCATCCACCAGCGGCTAAAAATCCCCAGCAAGCTGATTGTCTTCCCGGAAGAAAATCACTGGATTTTGCGTGGCGAAAACAGCCGTTTCTTTTACTCGGAAGTTCAGGCTTGGTTGAAACGCTGGCTCTGAACGGCGAGTTGTGTTCGCCCGTCCAAACAGAATAACTATGCTTCGTTTTCCAAAGCGATTTTTTCATCGCCAAGGCTCATTTGTCCTTTTTCGTGGAAGAACAAACGAAAATCCTTAAAACCCGAAACGGCAATGAAGCCAACACCTTAGCTTTTATTTCTTAACGAAAAAAATCTGTATCCGACTCTTTGCGAACTCGTCTATGCCTTCGTGAAGGAGACGACTCTCACCTCAAAAACCATGGCTAAAAAATTTAATTTTAAACATTTATTGATAATTCTGCTCTTCCTGGGACTGTTCGGGTTCACAGGTTTCAAGGTTTACAAAACCATTAAGGAAAAAAATGAAGTCGCGGGAGCTGCGGGAGCCGCTGGCGGTGGTCGCGGTGGTCCTGCTGGTGCCGGTCGCGTTCAACAGGTTCAAACCGGACAGATCACCAGCGGCAAAATCAGCGAAAAAGTTTCCCTGACCGGCTCACTCAAGCCCAAAGAGCAAGTTGACGTTAACCCCAGGATCGCCGGGCGAATTACCCAAATTCATGTGGACGTCGGCCATCCCGTGACACGCGGCGCGCTGGTTGCCGTGCTGGAAGACGACGAAATTCGCCAGCAGATGGAACGCTCCAAAGCTTCCATTGCGGTCGCCGATGCTTCCATCGCGCAACGCGAGGCCGAGTTAAGCAACGCAAAACTAGAACTAGAGCGCAGAAAAAAACTGGTCGAATCCGGCGTTCTATCCCGACAGGAACTTGACGCGCTGGAAATGCGCCACAACGTCGCGCTTTCTCAATTGGAATTGTCCCGTGCGCAACGGCGACAATCCGAAGCCGAGCAACGGGAACTGGCCATTCGCCAAAGCCAGACGCGTATTTTTGCTCCGATCACGGGCGTCGTCGCCCAGCGTCATTTGGACATTGGCGCAATGGGTGGAGCCAACACTCCCATCGTCACCATTGTCAGCATCAGCCCGATGGTCATCGAAGCCAAAGCTTCGGAACAAGACATTTCCCGAATCAAAAAAGGCGCTCAAGTCAACGTTACGGTTGATAGCTTGCCGGGCCAGGCTTTCACCGGCAAAGTCATGCGCATTTCTCCGCTGCTCGATCCGCAAACCCGGAACGGTCACGTCGAAATCGAAATTCCAAACAAAGTCGGCGCGCTGAAAGGTGAAATGTTTGCCCGCGTCGAAATGAACTTGGGCACGGAACGCGAGACAATGCTGTTGCCGCGTGATGCGCTGGTCTATCGCGGAGACAAACCCGGCGTTTACATCATCGAAGCCGAAAAAGCCAAGTTCGTCGAAGTCGAAACCGGCCTGACACAAGAAGACAAAGTTGAATTGCTAAGCGGGTTAAAGCTTGGCGACAAAGTCATTACGCAAGGCGTCAACCTGATCAAAGACGGTGACAAAGTTCGCCCAATGGAGCGTACACAAGCCGGCACTCAACAAGGCGGTGCGCCTCAACAACAGGCTCAGGGACAAGCGGGACAACAAGGAGGCGAAGCGAAACGATGAGTTTGCCTGCATTTTCAGTACGTCGGCCGATCACAATTTACATGTTTATGTCGGTGCTGGTTCTGCTGGGATCAATCGCCTTTATGCGGCTGCCGGTTGACCTGATGCCGGAAATTCAAAATCCGACTTTGTCGGTTCGCGCGGATTATCCGGGCGTCGCGCCGGAAGAAATGGAAAATCTGGTAACGCGCCCTATCGAATCGGCGCTGAGTTCCGCGCCGGGCGTTTACCGTATTTCTTCGACTTCTTCGGAAGGCTCTTGCAACGTCCGCGTGCAATTCGACTGGGGCGTCAACCTGGACGAAGCCGCTAATGAACTTCGCACACGCATTGACCGAGTGCGCGGCGCCTTGCCCGAAGACGTGTTACCGCCTTCAATCTTCAAATTCGACACCACGCAATTTCCGATCATGTTTCTGGCCGTTTCCGGAGACATGGAGCCGCGCGAAATGCGCACGATGCTGGAAAAAGACATCCAGCCGCAATTGGAACGCGTTCCAGGCGTGGCAGCGATAGACATTCGCGGAGGATTGCGACGCGAAATCCACGTCAAACTTTCGATTGAAAAACTGCGCTCGTACAGTTTGTCTGTCAACACCATCGTCAACATTCTGCGCCGCGAAAATCAGAACCGTCCGGTTGGCCCGATTGACGAAGGCAAGTACGAAATTCTGCTTCGTTCGCAAGGCGAGTTTGAAGATGTGGAAGACGTTCGGAATGTCGTTGTTGCTGCTCGCAACGCCACGCCGATTTACCTGAAAGACGTCGCCGAAGTTCTGGATACGCACGAAGAAGTTCGCCAGCAAGTTCGCATTGACGATAAACCCGGCATTCGGTTTTCGATCCGCAAACAATCCGGCGCAAATACTGTCGCCGTCGCCCAGCGCGTCAACGAAGAGCTTGAACGGATCAACAAAAACTTCCCGAACATTTCCGTCTGGCCGATTTCGGACTCTTCGCTGTTCATCAAACAATCCATTGATAATTTGAAAGAGTCCGCGATTTCCGGCGGCTTGCTGTCCATTCTGGCGCTGCTGCTGTTCCTCAGAAACATTCGCAGCACGATGATTGTGGCGGCTTCGATTCCGATCACCATCATTGGCACGTTTCTGCTGATGTATGCCAATGGTTTCACGCTGAATACCATGTCGTTTGGCGCGCTGGCTTTAGGCGTAGGGATGATTGTGGACAACGCCATCGTCATCATCGAAAACGTTTTCCGGCACCGCGAAAATGGGCTATCGCATGCCGAAGCTGCCGTCAGCGGCACATCAGAAGTCGCTGCGCCTCTCGTTGCTTCAACGTTGACCTCGGTCGCCGTGTTTGTTCCGCTGGTGTTTTTGGGTGGAATGACCGGAATTATGTTTCAGCAGTTGGCCTACATCGTCGGCTTTTCACAGCTTTTCTCGCTGCTGATCGGCTTGACACTGGTTCCGGTTCTTTGCTCCAAGTATTTGCGCGTTCGCCCGCCTGACGCCAAACGCCACGCCATTATGGCAAAGATTGTTGGCGTCAGCGGATCCGCGCTGGACAAGCTGGACGAAAATTATCAGATGGCGATTCGCTGGTCGCTCGGTCATCGCAAGACGGTGGTGTTTGGTGCGATTGCGCTGTTTGTCGGTGCGATGTTGCTGGTTCCTTTTATCGGGTTTGAAATGATGCCGGAAACCGACGAAAGCGAAGTCCGTGTGGATTTGGAAATGCCTCCTGGCACGCGTGTCGAAATCATGGATGGATTGGCCAGGCGCGCTGAAGAAATCATCAAACGCGAAGTGCCAGAGATCAAGCATTTGCTGACCGAAGTTGGTGGCGGCGGTTTTATGTCTTCGTCCACGCATCGAGCCGAAATTCGGCTTCAGCTAAAAGACAAAACAGAACGCACACGAACGACTCAGGAAATCGCCAACCTCATTCGTCCGAAACTAAACTTGCAGCCCGGTTTGATTGTCCGCGCGCGCTCCAGCAGCAATCAGATGATTCGTATAGGCACCCAAGGCGGCGAGCGTGTTTCCGTCGAAATTCGCGGCCACGACATGGCTGTCGCCAGCGATCTTGCCAAGCAAATCAAAGACATTGTTGACGGCGTTCCCGGCATCACCGATTCGCAAATCAGCCGACGCGAAGGCATGCCCGAAATGGTTATCAAAGCCGACCGCACCAAAGCTGCCAGCCTGGGCATCAATGCCGCTGACGTTGCCGATACGCTGGAAACCGTCATCGGAGGCCGTCGCGCCAGTCAGTTCCGCCAGGAAGGTCGCGAGTTCAATATTCTGGTCCGACTGAACGAACAGCAACGCGCTAACATCGGCCAACTGGAAAACATCACAGTCGCGACGGCAACCGGACAAAACATTCCCATCGGCAATCTGGTCACCATGCAG
>CAZXHW010000611.1:0-5300 GCA_964639915.1 uncultured Heliomicrobium sp. | reverse complement strand
CCGCCGGATACAGCGTCAAAAAGCCGTTAGCTTGCGGACTGACGGTCGTCGCGTTTCCGGTCAAAGCCAACGCGCCAGCAGGGATCAAGACGCCATCACACGTCGTTGTGCCGAATTGCGAAGTCGTTGAATCGCCTTGCAGCGCGGCTCCCGGAGTAAAACAGGCGCTTTGCCCTTGTCGCGTATCGAGCAGTCGAACTGGCTTCGGCAGTGGATGAAAGTACAAACCGCCGATTGAAGGGGGTGCATAATAACCGGTGATGTCCACGACAATGTCCGTGTCCGAGCTGACAAAGATTTTGAATGCTCCGTCGTTTGCGCCCAATCGAACGGTGAACAAGCTGTTCAAAATCTGGTTTGGGGTGTAATTCGAATTCGCCGAATTCGGCTTGGCGATGTCGCTTGGGTAGAGCGTGAAATAGCCTCCACCGGATTGCACCGAAGTCGCATTGCCAACCAAAGCTGCCGCATTCGCCGGAATCGTTAACCCATCGCACGTCCTGCCCGCAGCCGTCTGCGTGCGCGAAGTTCCACCGGCAATCTTGGCGGCGGGGGAATCGCAGCCCGTGAATCCAACACGCGTGTCCAACAACCGCACCGGATGCGCCAACGGATAAAACTGCAAGCCCGCAGCGGTGCTGGCGCTCTGGCTGACCAATAGCGAGTAAAGACGTGCTCCAATGCAGCCATTGGTATCGGTTGCGGTAATAGTAAAAGCAAAACCGCCAGCTTGCGTGGGCGTGCCGCTGAGCACACCGCTGGTGCTCAGGTTCAAGCCCGGTGGCAACGCGCCCGTCGTGACGCTGAAATTGTAAGGGCCGACGCCTGCCGGACCAGCCGTCAACGTTTGGCTGTAAGTAGCGTCAATCGTAGCGGCAGGCAAAGTTGGCGGGTCAACGGTAATCGCGCTGCACGGCGGAATGATCGTCAGCGTATAGTCGCGCGTGCTGGAACAGGCGCTCAAGTAGTAAGTCGTCTTCAGTGTGAAGCGATAAGTGCCCGGCGTTGTGGGTGTACCAGCCAAGCCTTGATCCCCTTGAATCTCAATGCCGGGCGGCAAGTGGCCTGCCACCAGCGCGAACCTGTATTCACTGTTACTGCTGCCGCTGACGGTGAGCTGTTG
This sequence comes from uncultured Heliomicrobium sp., assembly GCA_964639915.1. Classification (GTDB taxonomy): domain Bacteria; phylum Acidobacteriota; class Blastocatellia; order RBC074; family RBC074; genus RBC074. The sequence continues at coordinate 4,177 of CAZXHW010000611.1, read as the reverse complement.
GTTGTAGGCAACACCCGACACGCCGTCGGCCAAGGTGGCTGGTGCAATGGTAATTGCCGGACAAGCTGGGCTGACGAACATGTAAGCCGAGCCTTTATCCACACCGTCACTGAAATCGTCGCCGGTTGCGCCGACCGCCACGGTATCGCCGCTCACCGCGACAGAAGAACCAAAGTAATCATCCCGCGCTGTGTCGCTGCCAATCAGCTTCTGTTGAAAGAACCAGTACCTGCCGTTGTTGGTGTATGTGTATGCCGCGCCCCGCGCTTGATTGTCGTATGACGCGCTGACCGCCAGGATGCCGTCGCCGAGCGCGACTGTGTGGCCGAAGCGATCCCCTTGGCTGCCATCTGCGGCGACAAGTTTTGGCGACTGCGTCCAGACCGTGCCGCTGCGTGAAAAGGCGTAAGCCGCGCCCTGCCTTCCCTGCGTTCCGGTTTTAGCAAATGGTGCGCCAACTGCCAACAAGTCGCCTCGCAGCGCTATTGATGATCCAAAGTAATCAGACGCCTCGCCATCGCTGGCCGTGATCTTTTGCTGAAAGCTCCAGCTTGCCCCGCCGCCGGTAAAGAGGTAAGCCGCGCCTTGATCCTGCTTGGTTCCAATATCGGCCAGCCACGCGCCAACTGCCACCGTATCGCCATCGAGCGCCACGGCCGAACCGAACTCATTGTTCACCGCTGCGTCACTTGCAGTTAGCTTCGGCTGCTGCATCCAGGTCACACCGTTGCGCGTGAAGACAAAGACCGCCCCACGATTTTGGTTATAGCCGGGCGCTCCCGCCAGCACGGTCTGGCCGCGTAGGGCGACTGACTCGCCAAACCGATCATTCGGCAGTCCATCAATGGCCACCGCCGCGAGTTTTTGCTGGAAGCTCCAGACCATGCCATTGCGCGTGAAAATGTACGCCGCTCCCTGATTCGCGTTGTTGCCGATGTTGGCGTGGTACGCACCCACTGCCAACATGTCGCCATCCAGTGCAACGGAATGACCGAACTGATCTCCTCCCAGTCCATCAGGGGCGCTGATTTTCTGTTGAAATGTCCACCCCGCACCGTTGCGCACAAAGATGTAAGCCGCCCCCTGAAAGGAATGATTGTTGACGGTGGCAAACTCCGCGCCTACCGCCAGAGTGTCGCTGTCCAGCGCCACGGTGTTACCAAAATGGTCGCTCGTGAAGCCGTCATTGGCGAACAATTTCTGTTGTTCATTGTGGCGGCTGTCGTGCAGCGTGAAGACGTAGGCCGCACCTTGCTCTGCGGCTGCGGCGTCAGCACGGTATGCGCCCACCAGCACCGTGTTACCGCTTAGCGCCACGGCATACCCGAAGCGGTCATCCGCCGAACCCAGCCCCGGCCCAAACTGTCGCACAAAGGCCCACTCGCCGCCATAAACAAACGCATAGGCCGAACGTTGATCAAAGCCTGGCGCAAACATCCTGAGCGACGCGCCGACCAGCATCGTGTCGCCGTTCAAAGCCAACGAAACGCCGAACTGCCCATTTGGTAAGGGATTAGGCGCATAGGTAGTTTCCGACCCGACCCAGCCCGCCGGACCGCGCAAAAAAGTGAAGACCGCGCCGCGATCATCATTGCCGAAAGAGGGTGCGCTCACCAAAGCCTTTTCGCCGCTCAAGGCCAATGCGCTGCCGAATTGATCGCCCGCTGCGCCGGAAGTAAGGGTGAGTCGTTGGCGCGCGGCCCACAAAGCGCCATTGCGCGTGAAGACGTAGGCAGAGCCCTGATTGGCGTTTGTGCCTACACCGTCGCTGGGCGCGCCAATAAAAGCTGTGTCGCCTTCAATCGCCACCGCTTCGCCGAAACGATCCCCATCTGCTCCATCATTGGCTGTCAACCGCGCCTGCTCTGTCCAGGCCGCGCCCTGACGCACGAAAACATAGGCTGCGCCCGGCGCCCAATTCGCGTTGACCCGATAGTCCGCAGCGCCGACCAGCGCTGTGTCGCCATTGAGTGCGACCGCCGTGCCGAACAACCCGGCAGCCACGCCATCGCTCGCATTCAGGCGCTTTTGCTGCGTCCAGATCGTGCCATTGCGCACGAACACATACACTGCTCCTTGATCCACGCCATTTGGCCCCGGTCCGTTGTAAGCGCTAATCAGCGCCGTGTCGCCATCCAGCGCCACCGACCAGCCGAACAGATCCAACATCGCCGCATCGTTGGCCACCAGCCGCTGCTGAAATGTCCACGTCGCGCCACTGCGCACGAAAACATACGCCGAGCCTTGATCGGCTTGCGTGACATCGTCGTAAGGCACGCCCACCAATGCCGTGTCGCCGTTGAGCGCAACTGCGTGCCCGAAGTAATCGTCCGCCGCGCCGTCCGCCGCCATCAGGGTTTGTTGCAGCGTAAAGAGAGGGTCAATGGTCAGCGGATAAACTGCCTCAGCGTCTTCCACTTCGATAACGACGAATTCGCCGTCAATCGCCAGCCGCGCGGGAATGTTGCGTCCAGCTTCGTCGCGCGCAACCAGCTTGCTGTATTCGACGATTTCGTCACTTGCGCTGCGCAAGCTGACTCGCTGGCCGTCTTTGTCAACTACGGCGCGCCAACCAGCACCGACGCGTAAAGCCAACCGCAACGGTGCGCCAGTTTGTCCAGCTTCCGGCTGCTGACTGAGCGTGAAGCCATGCTCCAAGCCGTCCGCGCCATTGATAAACCATTCACGCACGCCTTCGCGCTGGATGTTGATGGTTTGCTTGTCTCCGCTGACCACGCCCGGTCCAACCGGGCGCAATGCGTTGCCGTAGCCGATGCTGTCCAAGCTGAAACTGAGAAGGGACTTTTCGTCCTCGGCCTTTTTGGCAGTGAGGCTGACGCCTGTTTCGGTGACATAAGCGTCATAGCCCGCCGCCGCATTCGGTGCCTGCCAGGCGGCGCGGCCGAGCGGTGTGTGCTCCACGCGATTGACGCCAAAGCGCGCCGCGTTCATCGCTGATTGCAAAGATTTGTATTGGCCCGTTTGTTTCAATTGTTCCAGTGCTGCCGCTCCTTGCAAGGTGGGCGGCCGACGTTCTTGCGAAATGGGACTTGGTGAAATCAACTTCGCGCCTGCCAGGCAAAGCGCAACCAGGGCCGCGCATCTGGCAGCCAGCAAAATTTTCTGTAAGCTCAAAATATTCTCCTTTTCCTGCCGTGCCGCGTCTGTGCGCGACCGTGTGCTTCTTGTTGAGCGGAGCGACTACCGCTTCAGCGCAGACCGCAAACGAGCGAGATGGTGATAGCTGTGGCGAACAGCGTGATCCTCCAGCATGAATTGGCACGTCAGCGGCGCGTCGGCATTCAGCGATAGAGGCGCAGCCTGATCGAGTTCGTCGTCACTGAACGCACGAATCGCGGCTGCCGCCGCGGCGCTGTTCTGGCGCAATAATTCCAGCGCGGCGTCTTTAGTTACAGCATCGTTTTCTTTGGCGTGCCCAGCATTCATTTCGTGAACGGCATTCCAGCTCACTCCTTCGATCGGTTTTCCAGCGGCCAAGGTCTGGGCCAGTTGGATTTCCAGCGGGTACACGCTGGCAACGTGATGCACGATCACGCCAACTTTGCGCCCATCGTTCGGGACACGAATTTGCCATTCTGCATCCGTCAGCGTGTTGGCAAACGCGGCGAGCGCGTTTGCTCCCTGTTCAAGCCGTTCTGCAAGTGCGTTACTTCGCTTATTCATAATTTTGTTCTCCCTTCGATTTCGTTCGTGATTTTTGTTCGCCCGCGCCAAAGCTTCCGCCGTGCTGCCGCAGCAGCATGGCAAATGGCGAGCGCGCGGTCGTATTGGTGATTGCGGAATTGAAGAGGACGCGGCTTGAAGCAATCCGCGTCCTGTAAACAGAGTGAAAAGCGGCTTGTTACTGCAACGTCACGACACCCTCTTTATTTCCCCACTTCTGGAACGTCAGCTTCTTATCGTTGAGCGATGACGCGTGATACGCGCCGGGTTTGAGGAAGATGGAGTTGCCGTCAGATGCCGCCTCCACTGCTTTGGCCAGATTGTTACAAGGCTGGGTCGCCGTGCATTGGGTGTTGGACTTGCTGGCTTTGGGATCCACATATAAGGCCCAACCTGAAAGCAGCCCCGTTCGGTTGCTGGCGGTATTCAGCGTCTGCCAAGCTCTGTTTCTTTGTCCGGCGGTGAACTCATTGCGGCAGGTTTTGGGCGAATA
>CAZXHW010000610.1:0-5317 GCA_964639915.1 uncultured Heliomicrobium sp. | reverse complement strand
CGAAACGCTCCCAAACAAAGCGGCGCAACCGCTGCCACCGCGCGGGAGCAAGCGGACGCGCTCGGCACTGCTTCCACGAAGTTGATGCCCGAACGCAGGCGATAGCCTTCGTAGCTGCCGAAGAAAAAGAATTTGTCCTTGATGATGGGACCGCCCAGCGAAGCGCCGAACTGGTTAAGCTTCAACGGAGATTTTGTGACCCGGTCGAACCAGTTGCGCGCATCGAGCTTGTCGTTGCGCAAGTATTCAAAAGCCGACCCATGAAATTGATTGCTGCCGGATTTAGTAACGACGCTGACTTGACCACCCGTGCCTGTACCGTATTCTGCTGGATAACTGTTGGAATCCACGCGAAATTCCTGGACGTTTTCCAGGCTAGCTTGCAAACGGAAAGGCGAGGGAATTTCACCATTCAAATTGCCTGGACTGGCGTCAATAATGGCTGAGCCTTCAACGCCGTCGTAACGAATCGCGTTCTGTTGCACGGCTCTTCCGGAAAAACGAATATCGCCGAACGTGCCCGATCCACTATTGAGCGCACCGGGTGCCTGCAAATAAAGCTGCGATAACTGTCGGCCATTCAGCGGCAACCCCTGCACTTCCTGCTGATTGACGTTCGCGCCCATACGCGCCGAACTGGTGTCGAGTGAGGCGTCATCGCCGCCTACAATCGTGACAGTCTCTGTAGCGCCAACCGGTTTCAGTTCCACCGTCAGATCAAGTTCCTGACCGACGACCAATTCGACGCCGGTATATTCAGTTTTGGCGAAACTCGCTGCCGAAACTGTCACTGAATAAAGCGATGGTTTCAGATTGGTGATCTGAAATATTCCTTCTTGCGTGGAAGTCGCCGTTCGCACATCGCCTGTGCGAACGTTTTTCACCGTAACGGTTGCGCCCGGAATAACAGCTCCGGTTTGATCTTTCACCGTGCCGGAGATGCGGCTCTGGTCTATTTGGCCAAATGCCAGCATTGCCGACAGCAGCAGCACTGCCGTTAATGACAAACTGCTGAATATAAGTTTGAGACTTCGTGATCTCATAATCAAAATTTCTCCTGTCGCTCAAAACCCAGACGCTTTGAGCGAGTTGATCAGGCAAACCTCTCCTAGCCCCAGCTCACCTGAGAGTTGCTTACCTGTAACCAAGTGGTTCCAAAGGTTTTCTATTTAATGCGTTCTATTTTTTGATTGCGGTAGATTTTCAATCTACCAGTGGCCGGTTAAATCGAAGTAAGACAGGTGTTAATTCAAGGTAAAGCCCTTGATGAGTCAGGCTGCTTGATCCAGCGGAACATAATGGCGACTAAAGGTTGCGACTTTCATTAACTGCTCCATCTCGCGCACCGACAAGCTTTCACCGCGCTTGGTGCAATCTACCGAGCAGTAAAGTTTCCAGTCTTCCCCGATAATTCCCTTGTCTAGCCCAGTCTCTTCAGCGCAAAACGCGCATTCGTTTTCAATTCTTTTCGCCATATTTTCTCCAATGCCGTTAATCCTGCTCTCCTTCCGGAAGCAAATCGCTGACGGCTTCGCTTTTGCTTGAGCTGAACAAGGAATAAAGCAAAGCGCCAATTAGAAAATCCGCCTCCCAGTCATTTTCATTCTCCGGCACTACAGACTTTGTTTGAAGCGGAGATTGCAAATCTGTGGACGAGCTGCGGGCTTCATCAAATCGTTTCGACGTTTTCCTTTCAGCGACTGTTGATCTCAACGCATTTTCTCCACGGTGTAATGCTGGCTGTAGCGACGTGCCAGATTGGTCATTTCCATCAACACCAATACATCGGCTGTGCCAAATTCTTCATCGTATGCTGGCGCTCCACAAACCACAGCTCCTGTGCGCAAATATCCTTTCAGTATCGGAGAGATGAGTTTCATCGTTTCTCGCGCATTACTCTCTCCCGCACTATCTTCGCCAACAGACATTCGGCAGTTGGCAAGTGGGTAAACTCGATATTTTTCCGGCGCAAAGTGCTTAGCCTTCAAGTAGCCATAAACTCGCCGCACCTGCTCCAAGTCAGCAAGATGCAGACTGCCGCATCCAAACAGATGGCTGATGCCACGATCGGCCGCGTAGCGCGTAATCGCATTCCAAAGCAGATTGATCGTCGAAAACGACCGATGCGTTTGCGCGATGCAGGATCGCCCAAGTTCCAGTAATTCGCCGCCTGCGCTGCCTACCGCAAGCTTTAACTGGCTCAGGTCGAATTCATTTTCAGAATAAAACCCAATGTTCTTATTGGCCACAGTTTGCCTTAGCAATCTGTAAGTACCGACAACTTCGCAAAGCTCCAAATCCTTGACGATTAGGTGATCACAGTAAGCATCATAAGCGTCGGTGTCATAACCGCGTTCGTATGAAGAAAGCAGACCTTCCTGCAATTCCAGGTTGAAAACCTCAAAACGCAGCCGCATCGCAGCATCTAGTTCCGCGATGGTTGTGGCAAGCCTGACTTCCAGCTTACCTGTGCGGATTGCGTGAATTTGTTGAGTTTGAATTGTTGAAAGCATACTTGAAGACTTTACTATCTGATGTGTTTTGTTAGGTGAACAATCCGGCCAGCTTTTACTACCAACCTTGGTTCCTTCTCGACTTCCCCATCTTAAGGTTAGAACCTTGGCCGACCGGATTGTGCAGATGCATAGTAGGCCGCAGATATTCAAATCAGGTTAGGCTGGCTTTAGCTGTAAGTTAGATCTGTTTTTTGGCAGTAGGATTTGAAGTGGACTTAAAGAGTCGCTTACAGAAAATTGAGGTTAAGCTTGTATGCTGAGTTCAATTAATTACCTAGTCCTGTGTCTCACTAGGGCTTCCAATCTCTCAAGAAAGGAAGCCCTCCTTTCTTTTAGATCCAATTCCTTCTTCTACGCGCTTACTGCCTGTGACAACATTCCGAAAACAAATTGAATTTGACTTTCAATAACCTTGGGCTTATTAACTGAGGTATTGATCTGAAAACTATATGTCTACTGTCACACTGCATAAAATTGAAAAGCTGCAAAAGCCCAATACAAAACCTTCGCGGCTTTTGTTGATCGGAAATCCAAATGTTGGCAAATCGGTCATTTTTGGCTATTTGACTGGAAAGTATGTCACTGTTTCCAACTACCCTGGCACGACTGTTGAAGTTTCGCGTGGCAAGATGAAATACGGCGGTCAGGAATGGGAAGTGGTGGATACACCTGGCGTCAATTCGCTTGCTCCGCAATCCGACGATGAGCGCGTTACACGCGACATGCTACTGGAAGCGGAACCAGATGTGATTGTTCAAGTTGCCGATGCCAAAAATCTTCGACGGACGTTGCTGGTAACTTCGCAACTAGCCGAGCTGAAAATTCCGATGGTGTTGGTCCTGAACATGATGGACGAAGCGCGGCACCGTGGAATTGAAATTGACGCGAAAGGCATCAGCGAGTTGTTCGGTATTCCGGTAATCCCAGCCGTTGCCATTGAAGGCGAAGGTTTGTATTCAATCTTCAAATCAATCGTTCACGCCAAGGTCCCAAACGACCCGCTGGAAGCCCAACGAAACCGTTTGCTCGCCAATGAAGATTTCCTCAAAGTCCTGAAGCCTAAAGAAAATGGCGGGTTGCCCTTGCAGTTAACGGTTGAATGGTTACAAACACAAGATTCAGGGTTTCGGCAAGGTGTTGAATCCTGGCTGAATCGTGTTGCCGATGGCGAAATTCAAAACGACGTTGGCACACGGACGCGAATCAGAAGCTGCGCCGCCCGGCTGGAAGAAATTCGCAATGCTTTTCTAGAGCGCACGGTTGGCCAATACAAGAAAGCGCTGCCAAGCGTCTTCCGCGAATCAAACGGCGCTGCGCTAAAGATCGGTTTGGCTTGCTTGATGGCGGGCTTGGTTCTATTTATTTACACAGAACTTGGACGGCTGTTTGGGTTGCCGACTCTGTATGGTTGGGTTAATTCGTTGATGGACCGAAGCATCATTCCTTCGACCCTTTCATTTTTCCAAAGCCTCCACCTTGGCTGGCTGGGTTCGCTGCTCTTTGGAAAGCTGACGGATGATGGCAGTACTTACGAAACGGGATTGCTGTATCCGGCGATCACTCAATTTCTGGTTTTGATTGTCCCAGTAATCGCTCCGTTGGCGTTTGTGCTTCGCAGATCGGAAAAGTTTGCGGAACGGTTGGGTCATTGGACGCGCGACTGGCGAACCGGCGCACCATTGATGCTGGTTGTTCTGCTGCTGATGTATGAATTCGTAGGAGTTATCGGCGCAGGCACATTAGTTGACGCCCTGGAAAATAATGTCTTCAATGTGCTGCTAACTCCAAACCTGCAAAAGATCATTCCACAAGGAATCTTTTATGACTTTTTCGTGGGCCAATATGGATTGATTTCTGTAGGGCTGACTTATGCCCTGGCAATTGTTTTGCCCATTGTCATGACATTCTTTATCGCCTTCGGCTTGCTGGAAGATAGTGGCTACTTGCCTCGGCTGGCGATTCTCTCTGACAGGGTATTTCGGATCATGGGCTTAAACGGCAAGGCTGTCTTGCCGATGGTGCTTGGCCTGGGTTGCGACACAATGGCCACGATGACTACCCGCATTCTGGAAACGAAGAAAGAGCGCCTAATCGCAACCATTCTGCTGGCGCTTGGAGTTCCCTGCTCTGCCCAACTGGGAGTCATTTTGGCGATCAGCGGTTCTTTGAGCGGATGGGCAATGCTGACTGTGTTCGGCGTCGTTCTGTCGCAAATGTTTCTGGTCGGTTTCCTTTCTTCAAAAATCGTCAAAGGCAAACGCGGGGACTTTATCTTTGAAATTCCGCCGATTCGCGTACCCGTTTTCAAAAACGTCTGGACTAAAACGCGGTATCGAATGAAATGGTATTTGAAAGAAGCGTTACCGCTGTTTTTGCTTGGGACGCTGATTCTGTTCGTACTGGATCGCGTGAAAGTGCCGACGCCCTGGGGACGTCTGAGCGGCTTGGATATGATCAACAACTCGCTGGCTCCGCTGGTTACGGGCGTATTGGAACTGCCAAGACAAACGGCTCAGGTGTTGGTGCTCGGTTTTTTACGTCGGGATTATGGCGCTGCTGGTTTGTACGATTTGGTCGGGCAAGGTTTAATGTCGCCGGTTCAGATTGTTGTGTCATTGATTGTTCTGACACTCTTCATTCCGTGTGTGGCCAACTTCTTTATGATTGTCCGTGAACAAGGAACGAAAAAAGCGCTCATCATTTTGGCTTTCATTACGCCGTTTGCGATTGCGGTTGGCGGAATCGTGAATGTGGTTTTGCGAATTTTGAAGATCAGTTTTTAACCTTATGCACAACTGGCT
>CAZXHW010000609.1:0-5319 GCA_964639915.1 uncultured Heliomicrobium sp. | reverse complement strand
GAACGCAGATCCGGTTTGTCCGATCCGAAACGGTTCATTGCCTCGTTGTAGGGCATGCGCTGAAAAGGGCGAGCCGGGGCTTCATATCCGGCAACCTTGAAGCATTCGACGATCAACGGTTCGATAACGTTAAACACATCGTCTGGCTGAACGAAGCTCATTTCGATGTCAATTTGCGTGAATTCCGGCTGGCGGTCAGCGCGCAAATCTTCGTCGCGGAAGCATCGTGCGATCTGGAAGTAGCGTTCGTAACCGGAAATCATCAGCAATTGTTTGAACAACTGCGGAGATTGCGGCAAAGCGAAAAACTTCCCCGGCATGGTGCGCGAAGGAACCAGATAATCGCGCGCGCCTTCCGGTGTGGATTTGGTCAGAATCGGCGTTTCAATTTCGTAAAACCCATGTTCATCCAGCACGCGCCGAGTGGTGAACGCCAGTTGATGACGCAACCGGAAGTTGCGCTGCATTTCCGGGCGTCTCAAATCCAGGTAGCGATATTTCAGGCGCACGTCTTCGGACGCTTCGCAGCGTTCGATCTGGAAGGGAAGCACCTGCGAATCGTTTAGAACTTTGACGTCATTGGCGATGATTTCAATTTCGCCGGTCGTCATATGTGGGTTGAACTGGCTTTCGTCGCGCAAGATACATTCGCCGGTTACTGCCAGCACAAATTCACTGCGCACGGCTTTGATCTTTTCATGCGCTTCAGGGCATTTTTCCGGGTCGAAAACGACTTGGGTAATTCCGTTGCGATCGCGCAAATGAATAAAGGTCACATTTTTATGCTCACGCCGGCTATTGACCCAGCCCATCAGCGTGACAGTTTGGCCGGCTTGCTCGCGTCGAAGCTCGCCGCAGTTATGAGTGCGTTGTGTTTGTCCAAGATGATCCAACATTGTTCTTTCCTGACTTCAGATTTTTGCCCACGAAGTCACACGAAGAAGCACGAAGAAAATTTTTTCGACAGGATTTACCTGGTTCGACAGAATGAAGCACTTGTGGGAATCGGTCAGGTCAGTCCTGCTCAATCTTGTTATCCTGTCTACTCTCTTTAGTCTTTCTTCGTGAGCCTTCGTGTGGCTTCGTGGGAAGATTCAATTTAACTTCAAAATAACTTCGTCTAGCGAAAGCGATTGCTGTTCGCCGGTTTTCAAATTCTTTAAGGCGTAGTTTCCAGAAGCGACTTCGTTATCGCCAATGATCAGCGCATGGCGTGCGTGGGCTTTGTCCGCCGCTGCCATCGCTTTTTTCATTTTGCGGTCTTCAAATTCCATTCCCACGGCGACACCAGCCGCTCGCAATTTTTGCGCGACCGTAAACGAATGCGTGCGGGCCGCTTCACCCAGAAACACGATAAACACATCCGGCGCGTCCGCAGTCCGCAGTTGTTCAGCTTCACTTTCCGGCAACGCCATCACCATCCGGTCCAGCCCGAACGCAAAGCCGAAACCTTTGGTCGGAGGTCCCCCAATGGTTTCAGACAAACCGTCGTAACGGCCTCCGCCGACCAAAGTGTTCTGTGCGCCAAGCCCGTCGTGGCCGACGATTTCAAATGCCGTCCGCGTGTAATAATCCAGCCCGCGCACCATTCGCGGGTTGACCGTGTAAGCAATGCCGCGCGCTTCCAGATGCGCTTTGAATTGATTGAAATGTTCAAGCGAAGCTTCATCCAGGGAATCGGTAATCACCGGTAAATCTTTCACCACTGCTTGGCAGCTTTCGTTTTTGCAGTCAAAAACCCGAAGCGCGTTGGTTTCAAACCTATGATGGCAATCCGCGCACAATTTATCCAAATTCGGGCGAATCGCTTCGCGCAGGATTTCAAGGTAAGCTACCCGGCTGGCAGGTTCGCCGACTGAATTTACCAGCAACGTCGTGTTCGTGATTTTCAGCTCTTTCAAAAACCAGTCCAGCATTTCCATGACTTCGGCTTCGATAGCCGGATCGTCGCTTGATCCCATGACCTCGACGCCGATTTGATAAAACTGGCGATAACGACCGGCCTGCGGGCGTTCACGGCGGAACATCGGGCCGACGTAATACAGCTTGGTCAATTCGCCCGGAGATTTGTCGGCAAACATTTTGTGCTGAATGTACGCGCGAACAACTGACGCAGTGTTTTCCGGGCGCAAGGTCAACGATTCACCTTCGCTGTCCTGCCGTGCGCGGTCGGTGAAAGTGTACATTTCCTTGTGAACGATATCGGTCGCTTCGCCGACGCCGCGCGCGAACAGTTCGGTTTTTTCGAAGATCGGTGTGCGAATTTCCCGGAAGCCGTAGCGGCGAAACGCTTCACGCGCGACTTCTTCAATGCGATGCCAAAGCGGCATATCGCCCGGCAGAATGTCTCTGGTTCCTCTGACAGTTTGAATCATAAATTGGTGGTTGGTAGCTGGTGATTGGTGGTTGGTGGTTTCAATATGAGACGTCCAACTTGCCGACACGCCACCTTGCTAGTGTCGCAGGCTTCTATCAGCCTGACAGATTAAGTCGCGGATTGTAGCATAGCCATTGGTTTAGCCAAGTGACGCGGTAACGCCGGTTTTCCAACCTGCGTCTGGTTTCAAATGGCAGCTTTTATTGTTCGCGGGGTTTGGTTCGCGAAAGATCGAGCAGGTGGCAAAACCTGCTCCACAAATGGAGGATTTCATGCTTACAACTGAACAGCGCGGGGCCGTATTACTGCTCGCGCTTGATCGTCCTGAAAAGCGCAATGCGCTTCACCCTGATTTGATTGAGAAACTGGCTTCTACACTTGAAGAAGCAGCAGAAAACCCGGAAGTGAATGTTGTGATTATCACCGGCACGGGCAAAAGCTTTTGCGCCGGACTTGATCTTGATTTTGTGCTGGAATCTTCCTTCGAAGAAAAGATCGCCTACCTGGAAAGTGTTTTTGCCCTGTTTCAGCGCATTTACATACAGCCTCAGCCAGTCATTGCCGCCATCAACGGCCCGGCAATCGCGGCAGGTTTTGATTTGGCTGTCATGTGCGATTTCCGGCTGTGTTCGCCCGAAGCGACTTTCGCGCAGACGGAAATTCTGCTTGGCCTGACGCAAATGGTTTTCCCGCTCTACAAAATCATTGGGCTAGGCCGCGCAAAAGAATTGGCAATGACCGGCGAAGTCATTCATTCCAACGAAGCCCACCGCATTGGCCTGGTGAATCACGTTTGCGATTCTGAACAATTGCTCAGCAGCACAATGTCTTTGGCGGAAACCCTTGCCGCCAGACCACGCGCAGCCTTGTTTGAAACCAAACGGCTGACTCGCGAATTAATTGACGTGGATACGCAGACGGCTTTTCGGCGAATGGGAAAGGCCATTCGTGAGCGGCTGCAATCCGAAGAACACCAGCAAATGGCCGCAGAATTCGTCGCCAAATTGAAGCAGCGAAATTGAGTTGGATGCGCAATTGACGCTTGAGTTCAGCGCGTGATAGTTTGCCTACCGGTCGGTCAGTTAGCTGATTGGGTCAGTACCGCGCGCGGTAGCAAGCGGGTTTTCTGTCAACCACGCTGCCACTGGTCGCAGTAAAGACGCAAGATGAAGAATGGAAAGAAACAAACCCGATTAAGCGGCTCCGAACGCACGGATCAGATTTATTCCGTGGCCGCGCAGATGATCTGCGAACGCGGCTTTGATGCCACTTCCATGAGCGACATTGCCGAAGCCGTCGGCATTACCAAAGCAGGCGTTTACCATTTCATTCCCAGCAAAAAAGAATTGCTGTTTGCAATTATGAGTTACGGGATGGACACGCTGGAAGCTTCGGTGATCAAACCGGCGCGCGAAATTGCCGATGCCGAACAGCGGTTGAGAGCAATTATTACCGGCCATTCCATGCTGATTGCCCGCAGCAGCAACGACGATGGACACAGCCCCGTAACAATTCTGGTCGAAGAAGAATTAGGGTTGTCGCCAGCACATCGCCGCAAGCTGCGTCAGCGAAAGCGAGTTTATGTTGATCTGATTCGCTCGACGCTGGAAGAAATGAACGCAGAAGGAAAGTTGAAGGATGTGGACCTGACCGCCGCCGCTTTCAGCTTGTTGGGAATGATTCTGTGGGTAGCGCGCTGGTTTCGCCCGGACGGGAAACTTACCCGCGAACAAGTGGCAGAACAGATTAGTAAGATCGCGCTTGGCGGTCTGTTGAAATAAAACCTCCATCACCTTTGAAAGGAACCTTCACATGAGAGAAGCAGTTGTTGTTGCCAGTTCTCGCACCGCGCTGGCCAAATCGTTTCGCGGTTCATTCAACCTGACGCATCCGGCGGACATGCTTGCGCATTGCATTCAAGACGTTTTGAAAAAAACGCCGCAGCTTGATCCGGCGGAAATCGAAGACGTGATTATTGGGGCGGGCTACCCGTGCGGAGCACAAGGCACAAACGTTGCGCGTGTCGCGTCAGTGCTTTCCGGTTTGCCGGTTTCTGTGGCTGCGACCACGGTCAATCGTTTCTGCTCTTCCGGGCTGCAATCGGTGGCGATGGCGGCGCATCAAATTATGGTTGAAGGCGCGGAAGCTGCCATTGGTGGCGGAGTCGAAAGCATCACCATGCTGGGCCGCGACAGCAATCCGCATCCGGTGGTCAAGGAAATGAAGCCCGGAATTTACATGGTCATGGGCGACACAGCGGAAAACGTCGCCAAACGGTATGGCATCAGCCGACAGGCCCAGGACGAATACTCGCTCAGCAGCCAGCAGCGAACCGCGCGCGCCCAGGCTGAAGGATTTTTCTCTGGCGAAATCGCGCCGATGAAAGTGATGGCCGGAATTTTGGACAAGCAAACCGGCCAGGTCGTCAGCCAGGAAGAGCGGCTGTGTGACAAAGACGAATGCAATCGTCCGGACACCACGCTGGAAGGGTTGCTGGCTTTGAAGCCGCATTTTGACAAAGAAAGCGGGCAGGGAAGTGTGACCGCCGGAAACTCTTCGCAGCTTTCCGATGGCGCGGCCATCAATTTGTTGATGTCGCGCGAACGAGCCGAGGCCTTGGGCGTTAAACCGAAAATGATTTTTCGTGGATTTGCCGTCGCCGGTTGTGAGCCGGACGAAATGGGTATCGGGCCGATTTATGCTGTTCCGAAGCTGTTGAAACGCCACGGGCTGACTGTTAATGACATTGATGTGTGGGAGCTGAACGAAGCTTTCGCCGTGCAGGTCGTTTACTGCCGCGATTTCCTGGGCATTGATCCTGAAAAGCTGAATGTCAACGGCGGTTCAATTTCCATCGGCCACCCGTTCGGCATGACCGGGTCGCGTCTGGTCGGAACCATTGGCAACGAATTGCTTCGCCGCAAGGCCAAGCTCGGCGTTGT
>CAZXHW010000608.1:0-5322 GCA_964639915.1 uncultured Heliomicrobium sp. | reverse complement strand
GACTAGTTTGATCGTGGCTCAGCAAACGATATGCACAAAGCAGCGCCAGCGGCATGAAACTCAGCGCAAACGCATTGGCCAGAAAAACTCGATGGAGACAAATCAGCGGATAAGCAGGCAGCAGCACATATCCCAATGAGACAATCAAACTCAGCCGTCGTGAGAAAAATTCTTTCGCGAAAAGGTATGCCGAAATTTGAGCGAGCAGCAGCGTCAGAAAGGTAACCACTTTGATCGAACCGAGCACATCCAGGCCGAACAGTTTCATCAACACGGCGCTGGCGAAATAACAAAGCGGCGGATAAAACGTAAACAACGCATCGCCGCGTCCGCCATCCAGCAAACCTGCCCAGCGCGGCAACCAATCGCCTTCTGCAAAGCTTTGCGCATAGCTTCGCGTGATGTGGTAATGCAATGCCATATCGCCCTGCACGCCGAACGCCGGATGCGTCAACCGGGAAAATGTCAGCACGCCAGCGACAGCCAGCCACAGCAAAATCAGCATTGCCAGCAGCTTTGGTGAAAGCTTTTCCGCAGCATTTTCAGTCTGGGTCAATTGGCTCATCAATCAGGTCAGGAGGAAATTCAAATTGGGGCGGGCACAAGTAACCACACAAAGCGCAAAAGGCACAAGGTAACGGAAGGAGGTTTTGTGACTTCTGCGCTTTTTGTGGGGAAAAGGGTTTTATTCCAAACTCAGCAATGCCAACGAAGTTTGGTCTTTGATCAAAATGCGTTTGCCGGAAATGGCCGGATGCGCCCAAGTTGCCGAATCGGCGACTTTGTATTTTTTGACGACAGTTCCGCCTTTGGTGGCTGCGCTGGTGACAATCAATTCAGCGTCGTTGGTCAGTGAAAAGATGGTGTCGCCGGCAATCAGCATCGCGGCGTTTTCGCCTTGCCTAGGATCACCTGTCCACAACGTTTTACCCGTCGCGGCGTCCAGGCAGAAAAACTGCCCTTTGTTTTTGTGCGACATTCCAAACAACAGATTGCCGCTCAGCACGGGCGAGTTCATGTACATCCCGACTTCTTTGTTGTGCCAGACAGTTTCGGTGATCCATTTGTCTTTCCAACTGACGCGAACGGCAAACACGCCTTTGTTAATGCCGGAAAAAATCAGCGTGTCGCGATATTGAATCGCCGTGACAATGTTTTGCACATATTCTGTGTCGAAAGGAATTTTCCAAAGCAACGCGCCGTTGTCTGCCCAAATGCCTACGATGTTGTTTCGTGACTGGGTAATGATTTGCCGCTTACCGGCAATTTCCACCGCAATCGGCGAAGCGTAACCGGGGCCGTCACCTGTCCAAGCCCATTTCTCATTTCCGGTTGCTGCGTCCAGCGCAACCAAGCCGCCTTTGTTATTGCCGCCCGCATGCACAATAACAAGCCCGTTATCCACCATCGGCGACATTGCAGTTCCAAAATCAGGCGCTTTTTCGCCGAACCGCTGCCCAAAATCTTTTCGCCACGCCAGCTTGCCTTTGGCGGTGTCGTAACAAGACAGCACGCCGGTGATGCCCAGCGTATAAAGTCTCCCGCCGCTGAATACTGGCGTGGATTTCGGCCCTTTGCCGTGGCCGGTTGCCGCCATATTCATGGTGTAATCCACCAGATAACTGTCCTTCCACGTCACTTTGCCAGTTTCCAAATCGTAAGCTGCGACGACTTCGCTTTCGCCTTGCCGCGAATGCAAGTAAACGGTTTTGCCAACGATCAGCGGCGAAGCGTGGCCGATGCCAACCTGAATTTTCCATTTGGATTTCAATTGCTCCGGCCAGGCTTTCGGAGCGACGAACCCGGCCACCGCGCCGTCGCGGTTGGCGCCGCGCCACTGGGTCCAATCTTGAGCAGTAGCAGTTAGAGAAGTTGCAGTGAGGATCAATAAGAGCAAAGTTGTGGTTCGATGGCGAAGCATCAGTAGTCTCCTTCTCAATAGGTATTACGTTATTCAGTTCGTAGCGATGAAAGTAGAGGCGAGCGAACCGCCGCCAAAACTGCCAACAGCGAAGCCGCCAAGCCCGTCAATAATACTGCAAGCAAAAGCAAAATCAGTGATATAGCAGACAGTTTGCCGCCGCGAGCAATGAAGGCCGGAGCGATGGCCAGCGCTGCGCACACGACACCGGTCAGCAAACCACAACCCAGCAATAAGGCATTTTCGGCGACGACCATCAACGATAGGTGCGAAGATTGGTAACCTACAGAACGCATCACTGCCAGTTCGCGGCGGCGTTCCAGCACATTCCTTAGCAGAACAGTTCCCAGCCCAAACGTTCCCAACAGCAGCCCAAGGCCTCCCAATGTCTGAAAGGTGGAAAGGTACGTATTTTCGACTTGATGAAAGCTGGCCAGTTTTTCGTCTGTCGAAATCGCGTCGAATCCGTAATCGGAAAGTTTGTCTTCCAGTGCGGTGGAAGTTTCCGCAGGCTTCGAAGTTTCAGCCAGGAAGACTCTGTAGCCTTGTTCATGAGGGTAAACCTTGAGGAAGTTTTGCTCCGACATCAGGAATTCGCCTTGGAAGATGGTGTCGGACAGTGCACCAACGATTTTTACTTTGACGGCTTCGCCACGGCTGGAAGTCAGCGCGGTTTCGTCGCCGACTTTCAAATGCAGCACGTAGGCCAGGGAATTGGCATCAGCTATGACGGGGATCGGGAGTTGGGAGTTGGGAGTTGGGAGTTGATTGAGTAGTAACCACGGATTCGTTTTTTCTTCCGCCGTTTGAGCCAGCGAACTAGCGAAGGAAAAGCGATTGGCTTTGACGAAATCTTCAGTTGCGCCCAGCACACGAGGGCTGCGAGGCGCGTATAGGTTCAAACAACTTGCGTCGTCGCCAGGGCGCAATCGAAATCGCGTCAGCTTCACATCTTTGAAAACCTCGTCTGTCAGATTCAATTCTTCGCGGCCTTGTTCTCCGTTCGGATCGTGAACGATTGGCAGCAGGCTTTCGGCCAGCAGCGGAAACCCGCCTGTTCCGGATTTCGGGTCGCTCGACATCGCGCCGCTGTCTTTCCGGAACGCATCCACCGAAACGATGATGAACGCCGCCGAAGCAATAAGTGCAATGCACAACACGCTTCGACTGGGGCGAATGGTTGCGTTGCGAAAGCCCAGCCGAGCCATTGGCGCAAACCCATGTCCGGCAATCGTTTTCCGTTTATCGCTTTTCAGCCACGAAGACCAAAAGAATAGTAACGCAACCAGCAAAAACGTTCCTGCGCCAAAAAAGCCTCCGACTTGCCCGATGAACTTTGCGCTTGCCAGCATCACCAAGCCGAGTAGTGCAAAGATGATTGCAAGGAGACGGGATGGAGCGAAGGAGGGACGGAGGGATTGAGGGATTGAAGGCAAGAACTTTCTAGCTCTTGATCCCTCTGTCCCTCTGTCTCTCTGTCCCTCTGTCCCTGCAAGCAAACTACGCGGCGATGTTTTTCGCAGTCCGCGAAGCGTTAGCCAGATGCACAGCAAAGCCGTGATGATTCCCGAAACTGCGCCGATAACGAGCGAGATTGGAGAAATGTGTAACCGCAGCAACGTCGTTCCTACGGCTCCGACCCACCAGGTTCGCAAACCGAACATCATCAACCAACCGTAGACAATCGCGCCGATTAAACCCAGCAAGCTACCGATGACGGCCAGCAGCAAACCTTCGCGCAAAAACAGCGAGCGGACCTGTTTGATCGAAAACCCTAGAGCACGCAGCAATCCAATTTCGCGCAATCGCTGTTCGATGCCGAGTTTGAAAAATAGCGTCGTCAGCAACAGGGCCGACACGACCAGAAAGAAACTAAAGTATGTGAAGTATTCGCCGAAATCCGTCGCACCGCGCGAAGCGTGCAAGCTATCGTATTTCACCGACTGCACTGACAAACCCATTTCCATCGGATTGAGCGTATCGCGCAGCGCTTGATTGAAATCCTGGCTGACGCTCGATAGGTCAGCGCCTTCTTTCGGAAGAACGCGAATCGAAGTCAGTTTACCCCAGCGAGTTCCCCACAGTTTTTGCCCTTGGTTGAGTAGAATAAAAGCTTTTGGAGTTGTTCGATACTTGTCCCAATAGTCTTCGTCAATTTTACGGACGCGGCTTAGATCAACGGGAAACGGCGGATCCCAATCTGCCAGACTTTTCGCGTTGGAAATGCCTGGATATTCGGGAGCTAGGTTTCTATCCGTTGCTAGACCTTCTCCCAGTGTTTTACCGTAAAAAACAAATTTTGCTGTTTCAGTCGCCAGCTTTCCCTCTTCTCTCCAGACATAATAATCAATCGAAACTTCATCCAGCGGTTTGCCCCCCAAATCTTGAACCGCCCAATCATTGAGAAGGATTGGGGGCAATGAGGTCGTTTCTTTTCCGCTATGAAGAAATGACCAAAACTCACCTTCTGTGATTCCATCCAGATGGGTCGGTAAGTGAGAGGCTTCATCAATGGCTGTTATGAGCGAGTAGGGAATTTCTTTGTTGCCGACGCGGATTGCATTTGCCAGATAAGTCAGAAACGAGGCCGTCTTCAAGTTCATCTTTTCAGCAGCCGCTTTTGTTTTATCAGCAATCGCATCGCTAATGACGGCGCTGTCGCTTTCCAGTGAAATGGCGTTGGCCTCTTCCAGCGTGCGCAGCTTCAATCCCAAGTCGGTGATCGTGAAGGTTTCTTTCAGCAAGCTGCTTAACACCATTTCATCCACCATTTTGCGAACTTCGACTTCACTCTGTTTAACCGGTTGTTGCGAAAGCAGGATCGCGTTGGCTTTATTGTCCTGTTCCAGATTGCGTTGCAGCTTTTTCATCGGCAGGAAAATCGCGCGGACGGCGCCTTGCTGTGGTCGAAGCGAAAATTCACCAATTGAGCCTGCCGGCAAAGCTTCGCGCATGGTCAGGCGAACGGTGCGGCCCAAATCTTCCTTGCGGCTGTGAAGCGATTCGACCGGAATGGCCGATGGCTTTTCGATTCTCAGCATCAAGGTGTCGCCCGGTTTGGCGTTCAGTTCTGAAGCTAGCGCGGCGCTTGCTACCAAATCATTGTCTTCGGGGGGCACGACGCTGGAACCGTGGAATTTCCAAAATCGTTCGTCTACGCCGTAAATCGCAACTCCCCCGGCTCGGGCGTTGGTGTCGCTATGCGTTACAACGCCTTCGATGGCGATCAGCGGACAGGCGTCGTTGAAATTCGTCCCAAAGTTCTGAACCGATTTCAGATCATCAGCCAATTGTTCGCGGAAAAATCCCGTGGATGCGACTAGCAAATCTGTTTTGCCCAGCCGGGCAAGCGCCAGGTCTTGCAAGCTGGCGCGGACGGAATCGCCAACCAGCAAAGCTCC
>CAZXHW010000607.1:0-5340 GCA_964639915.1 uncultured Heliomicrobium sp. | reverse complement strand
GCGGTGATTACTTCAGAGCTAGTTCAATAGTTCACAGTTCACAGTTCGCTGTTCACAGCAAAAAACTGTAAACAGCGAACTGTGAACCCGGAGAAAAGCAATGGCCGTTTACGGGCAAACCTATAAATCTTACGAAGGTCAGATGACAGCGGCGTGGTCGCGGTTTCTGGTGATTCCGCGTTACGCCTACCAGGACCTTTTCAAATACACACTGTTCGTCGTGCTGTATGTGGTGTGTTTTGTTCCGCCGCTGGTTTACGCAGTGCTGATTTACCTGAACCATAACGTCAGCGCGCTGGCGATTTTTGGAGCCAGCCCAGGGGTCATTCCCATCAACGGATTTTTCTTTTCGGTTCTGATCGGCATTCAAACTGCGATGGCATTTATTTTCACAGTGATCATCGGGCCGGTGTTGATTTCGCGTGATTTGTCGAACAACGGATTGCCGCTGTATTTATGCCGCCCGTTTACGCGGTTTGAATACATTCTGGGCAAAGCCTCAGTGCTGCTGATTCTGCTTTCTACCGTCACCTGGATTCCCTGCACGCTGCTGTTTTTGTTGCAGGCATATCTGGAAGGCGGCGGCTGGTTTAGCGATAACTACTGGATTCTGTATGGAATCCTGGTTGTGTGCATGGCCTGGATCACGATGCTAACGCTTTTGGCAATGTCGTTTTCGGCGTGGATCAAATGGCGCACAGCGGCCAGCGCAGCGCTTTTCGCCATTTTCATCATCCCGACGCCGATTGGTTTTGCGATTCAGGGAATCCTGAGATCCAACAAAGGTCATTTGCTGAACGTAGGAATGGCGCTAAGCGTGATGACGCAGGAGTTGTTCCGGCTAAGAGAAAACATCAGCGTTGATGCCGACGACTTTTTCTTCTCATACGGCGAAGCATGGATGGTGTTTCTGGCTTATGCCCTGCTGTGTTTATACATGCTTTGGCGCAAAGTTCGCGCTTACGAGGTGATTTCATAATGGAATCTCAAATTTCAAATCTCGAATCCCGGACGCCGGCCTTCAACCCGCAAATGCTACCGTCGGAACTGGAAACAGTTGATCCCGGCCAACTGATCATCTTCCGCAATGTTTCGAAGTTTTACGGTGAAATTCTGGGCGTCAATCGCGTCAACCTGACCATTGCGCCGGGCATCACCAGTCTGGTTGGGCCGAACGGTTCCGGCAAAACGACGTTGATGAATTTGATGACCGGACTGATTCAACCTTCGCGTGGAGACATTCGCGTTCTGGGCGTTGCGCCGGATGACCCTCAACGTATGTTTCGTTTTGTGGGATATTGCGGTCAGTTTGATTCCTTTCCGCGCGGAATGACAGGGTTTGAATTCATCTACTCCTTCCTGTTGATCCAGGGCCATCCCAAAAAAGAAGCCGAAGCCATGAGCTGGCGAGCAATTGAGCGCGTGGATCTGGTGGAAGCCGCTCATCGCAAAGTCGCCGGATACAGTAAAGGCATGCGCCAGCGTATCCGGTTAGCGCAATCCATTGCGCACGATCCGGCGGTGATCATTCTGGACGAACCGCTGAACGGCCTGGACCCGATGGCGCGCGACGAAACCAAGCGGCTGTTTCGCCAATTGGCCAAAGACGGGCTGCATTTGATTATTTCCAGCCACATCCTGCACGAGTTAGAAGAGATGTCCGACACCATCGTGCTGATCAATAATGGCTACATTCTGGCCGAAGGCGGCGTCAGCAGCGTCCGCGAAGAAAAGATGGAAGAGCATCCGATGCAGATTATGATTCGATGCGACCGTCCAGCCGAATTTGCTTCGCGCGTTTTCGCCAGCGATTCAGTTGTCGAAGCGCAACTGCACGAAGACAAGCACGGGTTATTCATCAAAACGCGCAATGCCGATGCGTTTTATATGCTGCTGAACCGTATGGTTGCCGAAAACGGTTTCAGCATCGAATCGGTTGCGCCGGTAGACGACAACCTGAACGCCGTTTATCACTACCTGATCGGATCAGGCGGAGGAGGTCAAGCATGAGTTCGCTAGTTGAAACTGCGGCAAAGCCCGCAACAACCGATCTTCAGTGGGGACTGTGGTGGCGACAGATTCGCGCAATCCTGCGGATGGAAGTAAAGAAAAACTTCTGGGGCAAACGCGCGTTGCTGATTTACGTTTTTGCGTCAATTCCGGTGTTGGTGATGTTTCTGTTGACGTTTGCCGACCCCGATGCAGATATTGATATCAATAAATTTTGGCCCTCGGCGCAGGAAATTTTCGCCAATATATTCGAAGCTTTGATTCTTCGAACCATGGTCTTTTTCGGCTGCGCCTGGATTTTCATGAATCTATTTCGCGGCGAAGTTGTGGACAGAACCCTGCACTATTACTTCCTGTCTTCGTTGCGGCGTGAAGTTCTGGTTGCCGGAAAATACTTTTCCGGTTTGGTGACATCGGTATTGTTGTTTTCGTTGACGACGGCTGGTTCCCTGTTCTTTCTGTATCTGGCGCGCGATTACCCGGCAAACGTCAATTTCCTATTCGACGGCCCAGGATTGAAACAATGTTTGATTTATCTGGGCGTCACGATTTTGGGCTGCATCGGGTATGGCGCAGTGTTTATGTTCATCGGACTGTTTTTCCGCAATCCGATCATTCCGGCATTACTGGTATACGGTTGGGAATGGTTGAATTTTTTGCTGCCGCCGGTGCTAAAAAAGATCAGCATTATCCATTATCTGCACACGCTGGCGCCTGTGCCGATGAATGAAGGTCCGCTGGCAACCGTTGTAGAAGCCACTTCGCCGTGGCTTGCCGTACCAAGCTTGTTGCTCTTCACAGCAATTGTGCTGGCGCTGGCAGCGGTCAAAATTCGTAAGCATGAAATTAGCTATGGAAGCGAATAACCAGGAGAAAAACAATGAGCAAGATTGGCACTGTTGGTTGGATGGATTTGACGGTTGAAAATGCCGATCAGGTCAAAGACTTTTACGCCGCCGTCACGGGCTGGAAGCCTTCCGGACTGGACATGGGCGGGTACGAAGATTACGTCATGAGTTCACCGGAAAGCGGCGATGGGGTTTCCGGCATTTGCCACGCCCGCGGAGGAAACGCCAGCTTGCCGCCTGTTTGGCTGATTTACATTTACGTCGCTGACATTGAACAAAGTGTGGCGAAATGTACGGAACTCGGCGGCCAGGCGATCACGCCCATCAAAGAATACGCTGGCCAAGGCAAATACTGCATCATTCGCGATCCGGCTGGTGCGCACTGTGCGCTGTATCAAAACCTGAAACAGGAATAAGAAAATTCCGTCCGTTCAGTTTACGCGAATGCCCCAATTGCGCAACACTTCTTCGGTGTGCTGGCCAACTTGTGGCGGAGCCGATTGAATTTTGGCTGCAGTGCGGCTGAATCGCGGAGCGGGCGCGGGCTGAACAACACCCTCAAGTTCGACAAAAGTTTCCCGCGCGCGGTTGTGCGGATGCTGCGGCGCTTCGTCCAGGTCCAACACCGGAGCAAAACAAACGTCCGTTCCTTCCATCAAGCTGCACCATTCGTCGCGCGATTTGGTTTTAATGACCTCGGCAAGCTTCGCTTTCAGTTCCGGCCATTTTTTGAAATCCATCTGCGCCTGAAAGTCCGGATCGGTGATCCCGGTTTTCGCCAATAACAACGCATAAAACTGCGGCTCAATGGAACCAAGCGCCACGAACTTGCCATCAGCGCATTCATAAGCGCCGTAAAAATGCGCGCCTCCATCCAGCAAATTCACGCCGCGTTTCGCGCTCCAATGTCCGGCGGCTTTGCGACCGTAAATAATTGCCATTAAAGCCGATGCGCCATCAGTCATCGCCGCGTCAATCACCTGCCCTTTGCCTGATTCTTTGGCTTCCAGCAATGCGCAAACAATGCCAAACGCCAGCATCATTCCGCCGCCGCCAAAATCTCCGATCATATTCAGCGGAGGCACTGGTGGAGCATCCGGTCGGCCAATGGCGTGCAGCACTCCGGTCAGCGCAATGTAGTTGATGTCGTGCCCGGCGGCCGCTGCCAATGGTCCGAACTGTCCCCAGCCCGTCATCCGGCCGAAGATCAATTTTGCATTCCGAGCCAGACACACGTCCGGCCCCAATCCCAATCGTTCCATCACGCCGGGGCGAAAACCTTCTACCAACGCATCGGCTTTTTCGATCAGCTTTAACGCCGTTTCGACTCCTTCCGACGTTTTCAGGTCTAGCGCCACTGAACGTTTGCCGCGATTCATCACGTCAAACTTCGAGCTTTTGGCATTCGGGCGATCAATGCGAACGACTTCCGCGCCCATATCCGCCAGCATCATCGCGCAAAACGGCCCCGGCCCAATGCCCGCCATTTCGATGACTTTAATTCCTTTGAGCGGTCCCAAGCTTCCTCCTGAAATTGATCGTTGTGTGCGGCTTAATTTAGCTGAAAGCTGACGGTTACATGGGCTTCGACCTTGATTGCGCCAGGAGCAAACGTTGCCACACTTTCACTGAAGCTCCCTGTTGTTGCTATTGAATTCGAATTTACAGAAAGATTCGTAAACCCCTGACCGCCAGTACTTCCTTCCGTTACTTTGACCGCTTTGCCAATCGTTTGCCCCAGTGCTGCCGCCATTGCCGTGGCTTTTTCTTTCGCAGCCTTCATTGCCATCTCTCTGGCCTTATCGCGATTTTCACGCAACTTCGAAGTCTCGAATTTGACGTTGCTGACTTCCGTGATTCCAGTTTTCAACACTTCCGCGAAAAACTCTTCAAAGCGCGAAATGTCCGTCAGCCGCACGATCACGGTTTTGGAAACTTCGTAACCCTTGAACACTCGTTTGCCGATTTCGTCGCCGTCATCGTTGAAGATTTTGGTTTTTGCATCCCGAACGGATTCGTATTTCATTTCGACCGAGATATAGGTGGTTTGCACATTCTGCGGTAGCACAGAAAACCGCTTCGTCAGTTCCAGCACCTTGCCGACGGTTTCATCATTCAGCCGTTTGGCAATCTGCAAATCCTTATTTGTTTTTGTGACATCAAGCGTAAAGACCAGTTCATCAGGAGCGATCTGAACCTCGGCGAATCCGGAAACCGTAATCGTCGGCAGCTTATCAATCTCTTGGGAATAGGCGGTAAGCCACGTTGCCAAAAAGAGGACCGTCAAAAGCACTAACTTTTTCATAAACAAAATTCCCCTGTACTCTAAAAGAGGCCTTGATCGGATATTCGCCAATTCAATGACTTTGATTCCTTTCAGCGGTCCCAAGTGCTTCTCCTAAAAATTGATTTTTGTGATTCCGCCTGCCGCAGTAGTGACTCCGCTGTTGGGACTGTTCGATGCTGCCATTATTTCCGACGC
>CAZXHW010000606.1:0-5362 GCA_964639915.1 uncultured Heliomicrobium sp. | reverse complement strand
ACTGGAATCCGGCAGACACGCGTGAACTGGGCGGCCTTTTCCCTGCCTCCACAGACGAAGACGTTGAGGCAGCCGTCACGGCGGCACGCGAAGCGTTTCCGAAATGGAAGGCCACTCCTGCGCCAAAACGCGCAGAGATGCTGTACAAACTCGGCCAGATTTTGATCGGTCGCAAAGATGAATTTGCCAAAGATATGACCCGCGAGATGGGAAAAGTCCTGAAAGAAACCGGCGGCGATGTTCAGGAAGCGATTGATATGACATTTTACACCGCAGGCGAAGGACGACGCTTGCACGGGTACACCACGCCATCAGAGCTGCAAAACAAAATGGCCATGTGCATCCGCCAACCGGTTGGGCTGTGTTCACTGATTACACCCTGGAATTTTCCGATGGCAATTCCTTCGTGGAAGATGATGCCTGCGCTGGTTTGCGGCAACACATTGGTCATCAAACCGGCAGAAGACACGCCGCTTTCAACCATCAACCTGGTTAAAGCCGCCGAAGAAGCAGGCATTCCTGCCGGAGTCATCAACATCGTCATGGGCACCGGCGAAGAAACCGGTGAACCCTTAACGACGCACCGCGACATTCGTTTGGTGTCGTTTACCGGTTCGACCGAAACCGGACGCATTGTTTCCACCAATGCCGCGCAACACGGCAAGATTTGTTCACTGGAAATGGGCGGCAAGAACGTGATTATGGTGATGGATGATGCTGATCTTGATCTGGCAGCAGAAGGCGCTGTCTGGGGAGCATTCGGAACATCCGGCCAACGCTGCACTGCGTCTTCACGCATGGTCGTTCATAAAAAGGTCTACAAAAAATTCGTCGAAAAGCTGGCTGAAAAAGCCAGGGGCCTGCGGATCGGCAACGGGTTGAGCAAAAACGTGGATATGGGTCCGGTCATCAATCAAGCCGCCGTTGACAAAATTCTGGGTTACGTCGAAATCGGTAAAACCGAAGATGGCGCGACGCTTCATTTGGGAGGCAACCGATTGACCAAAGGTGATTTGAAACACGGCTTTTTCATTGAGCCGACGATCTTCACCGATGTGGCTCCGCAGATGCGGATTGCTCAGGAAGAAATTTTTGGCCCCGTAGTCAGCATTATTCCTTGTCGCGATTTGGATGAGGCCATCGAAATCAGCAATGGCGTAAAGTACGGTTTGTCGGCTTCGATTTACACACAGGACGTGAATCAGGCGTTCACTGCAATGGAGCGCATTTACACGGGGATTTTTTACGTCAACTCGGCAACCATCGGAGCCGAAGTTCATTTGCCCTTCGGTGGAACCAAAGCGACTGGCAACGGTCACCGCGAAGGCGCAATGGCTTCGTCGCTGGATATTTTTTCGGAATGGAAATCAATCTACGTGGATTACAGTGGTAGATTGCAAAAAGCGCAGATTGACAATTGATGGCTTCAACCATCCCAACTACACAATCAAAAAAGGAACGACCAATGGCAGCAAAAACAAAAAGCCCAATCACTCGTCAGGAATTTCGCGACGGCGCTCAACCTGTCAAAATCGTCATCAATGACATTCCGATGATGGCCGAGGTAAAAGAATTTTCCACCGGCTCTTTGGGGTGGTATCTGAACGGCAAAACGCTGATTGATGTCGGCGGCAAACAGGTCAGTGTTCAGATCGGAATGAATCTGACCATCGTCGGCAGCAAGGAATTGCCGAAGGACGAATAACCCCCCTAGGAGGCATCCATGTCCAAAAGCTGGAAGATCGGTTTAGCATCGCGGCGGCATTCATATTGGTCCTGATGCTGGGCGCAGGAGCCTGTGTCAGCATTGCATAAAAAACTCATTAAATCAGCAGGTTTTGTGCAAATGCGATTTCTGTACAAAAGGTCGCCGCACAGCGTAACTTCAGTCTTGATCTTGATCTCTGCTTACATAGGACGCACAATCCGCCCGCCCCAGTGATGCCCCAATCTCCTAGAAAGGACATTAGCAAATGAAATTCAGTACAGGAATTATCATTTTCTTCCTAGCCATGATTGCTCTCGTTGCTGAAATTGTGTTGTATTTTATATTTGGTATCGGTGCAACAATCAGCGGGGTAAGTGGAATTGTAGGCATTGCAGGCGTCTTTGTCTGGTTGATGATAATGACCGTAGCTGCTGGGATCGGCGCGCCAATTTGTGGACTAATCGAAAACCTAACAAAGAAAGAAAATATTGCACTATACATATTTCTTCCGGCAATGGCTTTGGTTGGGGTTGGCGGCGCGGCACTGATGTTTTTCAGCACGCAAATCACAAGTAGGCCGTCGGATGCCCAGGTACAATTAACAACGCCGGTGAGTTCTTCATCTCAGCAGAAGCCAGCGATTGGCAATTGGACCTACAACAGCAGCACGGATGAGATGTCGGGTAAAGCGTCGCATACCGCACGCGTGAACAGCACAAACACTGTCAACTTTAGTTTTCCATACCAAGGAGAGCAACACGCCACATTGGCGCTGCGAAAACATCCACGACAAGGCAATGATGTGTTACTACTGATCGAGCGCGGCCAGTTTATGGCTCATGCTTCAGGCGTTCAGGTGTTAGCGCGATTCGACGACGGTGCGCCAATGAAATTATGGGCAACTGGCCCCAATGATAATAGTACAACAATGCTCTTTATCCGTGGCTATCCGAAATTTGTTGCGTTGCTAAAGAAAGCAAAAGTAGTGAAGATCACAACGTCTGTCTATAATGAGGGCAATCCTGTTTTCGAGTTTAATGTTGCGGGTCTGAGTGATTTCTGACGGCATAATTTGAGGCTAATCATTCATTAACCGCCTTCTTTGCGCTTTGACCTTTTTGTGCAAAGCTGCAAAGCATCACAGGATGGACTTCTTGTACAAAGCCTACAAAAATTGGGCACTGTCAAAGCAGGGGCAGGCAGACGCATTGAGCCTGAGCCAATAAACAAATCTGAACCAACTAACAAGGAGAAGAAAAAATGATCGTTGGATTACCCAAAGAGATCAAAGACAATGAAAGCCGTGTCGGATTGACTCCGGCAGGCGTGAAAACCTTGAGCGATTTTGGCCATACAGTGCTGATTGAAAAGAGTGCTGGCATCGGCAGCGGCATCACCGACGACGAATTTCGCGCTGCGGGTGGCCAAATTGTTGATTCCGCCGACGAAGTTTGGCGGCGCGGCGACATGGTCGTCAAAGTGAAAGAACCGGTCGGCCCAGAATATCAGCGAATGCGCGAAGGCCAATTACTGTTCACATACCTGCACCTGGCTCCCGACCCGAAACTCACTCAAGCGATGCTGGCCAGCAAAATTACAGGCGTGGCGTATGAAACCATCACCAATGAAGAAGGCCATTTGCCGCTGCTGACTCCTATGTCTGAAGTCGCTGGTCGTATGGCCGTTCAAGTTGGCGCGCATTACCTGCAAAAACCTGAAGGTGGACGCGGCGTGTTGATGGGCGGAGTTCCAGGCGTTCTGCCTGCCAAAACTGTAATCATTGGCGGAGGCGTCGTCGGCATCAACTCAATCAAAATGGCGGTCGGGCTTGGCGCAAACGTCACAGTGCTCGACAAAAATCTGGAGCGGTTGCGCTATCTGGATGACATTTTCGGCGCACAGATCAAAACCCTGATGTCGAACGATTACAACGTCCAGGAATCCATCGCCAACGCCGATCTGGTGGTCGGAGCCGTGCTAATTCCCGGGGCTTCCGCACCGCATTTGGTCAAACGCGACATGTTAAAAACCATGCACAAAGGTGCGGTCATCGTGGACGTTGCAGTTGATCAGGGCGGTTGCATCGAAACCACGCATCCGACTACGCACAGCAATCCGACATATTACGTTGACGATGTTCTGCACTATTGCGTGGCCAACATGCCTGGCGCGGTTCCGCGCACTTCGACTTTTGCGTTGACGAATGCTACGTTGCCATTTGCCGTCAAGCTGGCGAACAAAGGCTTCAAAGACGCCATCGCTAAGGATAACTATCTAAAGGCCGGGGTGAATACATACGCAGGACACATCACTTACGAAGCCGTGGCGGAGTCTCAGAACTTGCCATTCAAATCAATTGACGAGCTTCTTTAATTAATGGCTAAAGGCATCAAAATCATAGAAGTAGAACCGGATTCGCTCGCGGCAGAACTTGAACTTGCCGCGGGCGATCGCGTTTGGACAATCAATGGCAAACGTGTGCGCGACGCGCTGGATTTCAAGTTTCTGACGGCTGGCGAAGAAGAGCTAACGCTGGAAGTCATTAAAGCAGATGGTGAAGAATGGGAAGTCGAAGTCGAAAAAGACAACAGCGAAAGCTGGGGAATAGATTTCGAACCGATGATGCCGCGCCAGTGCGGCAACGATTGCATCTTCTGTTTCATTCAACAGAACCCTGAAGGATCGCGGAAAAGTTTGTGGGTGCGCGACGAAGACATTCGGTTTTCGTTTATGTACGGCAATTACTCCACGCTTTCGACCATCACCAAGGCAGAAATTGAACGGGTGATCGAGCAGCGATTGTCTCCGCAATACGTGTCAGTTCACGCGACTGACCCTGAATTGCGCGCTTACCTGTTGGGCAATCCCAAACAAGTAGACATCATCGCCCAGATGAAGCATTTCATTGATCACGGCATAGAGCTTCACGCTCAAGTCGTGCTTTGCCCAACAATCAATGACGGACAGCATCTGGTCAAAACAATCTATGATCTGGCGGAATTACATCCTGGGATTGTTTCGACTGCGGTTGTGCCGTTTGGAATCACCGATAAACACAAGTATCGCAATCGGTTAGTAGAAGTATCAGACGAGCTTTGTTCGGAAATCATTGATCTGGTTACGCCGATTCAAAACGACCTAAAGAAGAAACTCGGAACCGTCTTCGCATTCCTGGGCGATGAGTTTTATATTCGCGCCGGACGACCGATTCCGCCGAAATCACACTACAGAATCGTTCGTGGCAGCGAAGGCGACGATTACCCGCAAATTGAAGACGGCGTCGGAATGGTTCGACAGTTTTTCGACGCACACGCCAAACGCATGAAGCAGCTTGCCAAGATGCGCGAACGTGGCCAGTTCACTTCGGCGCAAGCCAAAAAAGTCTATGGCACGTTGGCTACAGGATTAATCTTTTACCCTATGCTGAAAGAAGCGGTTGATGAGATGAACCGTACGTTCGGAACTCGGCTGCACGTCGCTCGCGTGGAAAACACTTTCTTTGGCAAAGGCGTGACAGTTGCTGGACTGCTTTCCGGCATGGATTATCTGAATGCGCGCGATCAGTTCAAGGGCGATTTCCTGATGCTCCCTCCTCACTGTTATCGCGAACACGACCAAAAGTTTCTGGATGGAATGACCGTAAGTGAATTGACA
>CAZXHW010000605.1:0-5362 GCA_964639915.1 uncultured Heliomicrobium sp. | reverse complement strand
CATCAAAACCGGCGCGGGTGCAGTGGGCGCAGGGCTCGCATTGCCGGTGATCAACAAACAGGCAATGGGGACAACCGTGGTCCAAATGCTCCGGGATGAATTGGCCGCCGATGGCAGAATTCTAGTCGTGGTTGAATTGGCCGGGGGCAATGATCCCTTGAACACTATTGTGCCGCTTGGCCAGTACAGCACCTACGCCAGTTTTCGCAGTCGAATCGCTATTCCGAAGGACCAGGTTTTACCGTTGTTCGGTACAACGACGATGGGATTGTCGCCAAACCTGAGCGCAATTAAACCACTTGCCGACGCTGGCAAAATGGCTGTCATTCAAATGTGCCATTACCCGAATCCGAATCTTTCGCACGATGGTTCGCGTTCGATTTACCGGCAAGGCGATGCGTCCGGCAGCGTTGCCAACGGCGGCACAGGATGGATTGGACGGCATTCGGTATTGTTCGGCAACAGGACCAATTCGCTGGATACTGTGGGCATCGGCGGCGTCAATTCGACGCTTTATGCGCCAGGAGCGAAAATTTCCGGCATTTTGAACGATGCGCAAGGCAATGCCTCCGGCTACCTTTTCCACACTGACGACCGCTATCCGGGCGACCGAAATAACCAGTTGTCAGTGGCCCGCGTCAACGACGAGGCACTCAGCACGAAACCTTACCAGGATCTGAGCGAATCTACTCAGATTGATGCGTTAAACAGCGCCGATCTCGTCGCCCAGGCCACAGCCGCTTATCAAAGCGCGGTGACGTATCCGGCAAACAATGGTTTTGCCGCCGGATTGAAGCTGATCGCCAAGCTGGCAACTTCGACAACACCGCTGCTCGGCACGAGAGTTTTTTACATTACCCAGGGCGGTTACGACACGCATGCTGACCAAATCAACGATCAGCCGACGTTGCATAGAACGTTGGCGGAAGGGCTAAAAGCATTTTACGACGATATGGCTGCTCACAACCTGGCAGACAAAACCTTGATCATGATCTGGTCGGAATTTGGCCGCCGCGTCGCCGATAACGCCAGCGATGGAACGGATCACGGCCAGGCCAACAATATTTACTGCATCGGCAATCGGGTCATTGGTGGAGCTTACGGCGCTGATCCAAAACTGAATGATCTGCAAAATGGAAACCTGAAGAACAACTTCGATTTCCGCGAGGTTTATTCGACGATTATCCAGAACTGGTTCGGCA
Organism: uncultured Heliomicrobium sp.; assembly: GCA_964639915.1. Classification (GTDB taxonomy): domain Bacteria; phylum Acidobacteriota; class Blastocatellia; order RBC074; family RBC074; genus RBC074. The sequence goes on along the minus strand of CAZXHW010000605.1, from coordinate 4,160 downwards.
ATTCAGCCAGCGACGCCCAGCAAATTTTGACCGGCACATTCGCGAATCTAGGGTTTCTGATGTAAGCGCGGAGAGTGCGAATCTCACCAATTCGCCTCGAAAAGGAGTTTCACATGAAATTTCATACAAATTTTTCTTCAACGGCTCAAAAAAAATGGCGATTCGCAGCAAGCTTCGCTATTATCTGCCTCGTTATAGCCTTCACGGCTATACAGCCAGCGCAACCGGCGCAAGCTAGTCCCACAACAGCGGCTCCGATTGCGCTGGTGAATGCAGCCAGCTATGAAGCTTCCGTGGCTCCGGGTTCCATCGCAGCCCTTTTTGGAGTCGGCCTTTCTACACAAACAATCAGCGCTTCATCAGTTCCCTTGCCCAAAACGCTAGGGGGAGTCACTGTCAAGATCGGCGGGATTGATGCGCCACTGTTTTTTGTTTCACCGAATCAAATTAATCTTCAAGTCCCGAGTGGAGTTCCTGTCGGCAACGCCGCAATACAGGTTTTCAATTCCGGCGTCGCCGCTGCGGTCGGAGACGGAACCATTGCTGTAACCGACGCTTCGCCCGGCGTGTTCACGTTGGATGTATCCGGCAAGAATCAGGCGATCGCCCAGAACACAGACCTTTCGCGTAACGCGGATTTCGACAAAGTCCCCGGAGCTCGCCCTGAAGCCAGCGGCAATGTCGTTGTCATTTACGCCACCGGCATCGGCAATACGAACCCGCAGGTCACCGACGGCCAAGCCGCACCCGCCAGTCCGCTTGCCCAAGCCACCGCCGCAACCGCCGTCACCATCGGCGGAACCCCCGCCGAAGTTCAGTTCAGCGGATTGACGCCGGGCTTCGTTGGCCTGTGGCAAATCAATGTAGTCCTGCCCGCCAATCTGCCGACAAATCTTGCTACGCCGATGACCGTTTCGCTAAAAGGCAAACAAAGCCTGGTCACGACTTTGGCCATCGTCAATAAAAACGAATTCGGAACAATCAGCGGGACAGTGTTAAATGCCGCAACCGGAACCGTTTTGGCCGGAACCGCAATCACCCTGCAACCTACCGGCAGCGGCCAAACGCGCACAGCGACCACTGATGCCGCTGGCAAATTTGGCATCTACATCATCAATCCCGGCAGCTACAACTTATCAGCAGCATCCAACGGCTTCATCACCGTTACGCAAAGCTCCACGGTCACTGGAGGCCAATCGCAAACCGCCAACTTCGCGTTGACGCCGCCCCTAGCCGCTGGCCAATACCGAATCATTGTCACCTGGGCAACCACGCTGGATCTGGACGCGCACATCACCGGCCCGGCTTCGGCGAATTCGCGCTTTCACGTTTGGTGGCTGGAACCGACGGATTTGCTGAGTCCGGTGACGACCATGCTGGATGTTGACGGAGCAAGCCCCGGCCCCGAAACCATCACCTTCACGCCCGCATCCAACGCGACGTATCGCTTCTCGGTTCACAACTATACCAACCGAGACTCCAGCGGCAGCAACGGCATCGCCCAATCCGGAATTGTTGTCAGGGTTTACAGCGGGAACCAATTGACCCGAACCATCACGGCTCCAACTGGAGGAGGGACTTTGTGGAAAGTTTTCGAATTCACTAGCGGGCAAATGAACGTCGTCAATTCGATGACCGACGAACCAGATTCGTTCAATATCAAAACATCATTCTGAAAATTGAGATGGAACTGGAATCTTTACTGCTTCCAGTTCCGTTCTCCTCTTCATCTCACTTCACAACAATTTGCACGCGGTTGGCTTTGAAATCGAAGCCGAAGGAAGGATTGGCTTTCATTGTGACTAGCACATCGGTTTCACCTTTGCCGATCAGGCTGCGCGGGACTTCGACGTTGATCTGATCAACGCCTGCCCAGGTGGGTTGTTTGCCTGCGTATTCGGATGTAGCGGGACGTTTGGGTAGCGGATCGCTGCGTTCAGAAGCAGCGACGAAATCAATCGTCACATCGCTGAAAGCGCCGACTTGCCGCCAGCCGGTTCCGAATAGCGCCAACACGATGCGCTGTGTGTCGAGCGTAAATTCAATCGGAACTGGCAGCCAGCGTTGCTGCGTTTCATCGAATTGCGCGATGGGTTCGTAGCGTTGCACGCCATTGGTGAAGACGCGAACGATGATGCCAGCAGCCACGCCTTTTCCCGTCGTGTCGGCAGTGAAAATTCCCGGCGACAGTTTTTGCACCGTGACAACGGCAAGTTTGACCAATCCAGCATCACCAGTTAGCTCAACAATTGACGGCCCCGCTTCCAATTCCGCAGGCATCAACAAATTGACCTGCGTTGGAGATACAAAGAAAAGCTGCGACAGTTTTTCCGTTCCGGCGTAATCGGACACTTTCACGGAACGACCAGCAAAGCGAGTAGGCAGCGGTTCCACCGAAGCGAGTTCCGTCGAATTGGCCAAGTCAGCTCCAAACGCCGCAACAATCATTTCGCTGGTCGTCACAGGACCATAGCTGGCGGCGGAAGCTTGTACCCAGCGCGGAACGCTTTCGCTGATTGCCCAAAAGTTCGTGTTGCCGTTCACAACTTTGCGTTCCACAAAGGAATATCCTGTCTTGGAAAGAGTGAAGCTTTGCCCGCGATTTTGGCATGATGAGCCGCTGGCCAAAGGGTAACTTACGGAAAATTTGCCCTCTGCATCGGTCATTGCGTCCTGTGACAACGTAAACATCTGGCCAAATGGATTGGTACAAGCCAGACTTGCTTGAGCTTTGACTGCGGACACGCCACTTTTGCTGACGAAATCTACCACCTGGCCTTGTATAGTTTGCGCGCGACAGACGGCGGCGGCGCAAACAAGTGCAGCAATCATCAAAACTGATTTCTTCATATTTACTCCTGGATGAAGGGGCTTGGGAAAGAATCCCAGGTTTGAGGCTATTCGCTTGGGCTAGGTGGTCGCGCAAACGAATGAAGTCTAGCCGAGTGTGGAATTTCGGATCAATCAGTTTAATGTGGATGCCAAACCAAGCAGCTGGAAAAGATTTTCGGTTCGACCAAAATGGCGCTGAGCCAGCGTTGTCTTGTCGGCAAACCAGAAAACGCAACGAACGCCAATTCAGGCAAACTTTAACGCAAGGAATCAGTATGGCGAACCAATACGACAGAATGGCGCATTTGCTGCGCCGGGCAGGATTTGGCGCACGGCCTGATGAAATCGAAAGCTCGCTGAAACTCGGATTTGAAGCGACAGTAGAGCAACTGATCAATTACGAAAATGTCCCTGAAAACCCGGCTGTGCCTCCTACACCGATTACGCGCGACAACACATTCAACATTCGGTTGCTGACACCGGAAGACACCGCCGCGTGGTGGATCGAAATCATGACCAAGACGCGCCGCCCCTTGCAGGAGCGAATGGTGCTGTTCTGGCACGATCATTTTTCGACGGCGGTGCTAAAAGTCGGCGCTCCGAATGGCTACAAATATCTGTATTGGCAGAACCTGTTGTTTCGCCAGCACGCAACCGGCAATTTCCGAAGCCTGGTCAAAGCCATCAACCGCGATCCTGCGATGTTGTGGTGGCTGGACAATTACCTGAACGTCAAAGGCTCGCCAAATGAAAACTATGCGCGCGAACTGTTCGAGATTTTCACGCTCGGGCTGGATGCGTATTTCGCAGGCGTATTCACCGAACCGGATGTGCAGCAGGCAGCGCGGGCTTTTACAGGCTGGGGATTGCTATGCGGCGACAGCCTGATGCGCTGCGAAGCTGACATGGACCGTTTCAACGAACAAAACGGCCCGCTGGCTTCCCCCGCCGAAGTGATTCAGATTCCGCCAAACACGCCCAACAATTCCATCGCTTCGCAGCGCCATGATTACACGGACAAAACGGTTTTTGGCCGCACGGGCAATTTCAACGGTGACGACATTGTGGATTTGGTTTTCGATCAGGAACCGCAGCGGACTTATGCCGCACGAATGATCTGCAAAAAGCTGTTCGAGTATTTCGCGTACGAAAACCCGGAAACTTATGTCATTGAACATATGGCTGCGGTCGCGCTCAGGACGAACTTCGACATCAAGGCAATCTTGCGCGACCTGTTCCTGAACACTAAAGAGTTTTACGCCGACAAAGCCATGCACGCGTTGATCAAATGGCCGGCGTATTACGCGGTCAGTGCCACGCGGTTGACG
>CAZXHW010000604.1:0-5366 GCA_964639915.1 uncultured Heliomicrobium sp. | reverse complement strand
AGACTTCATTGACAAGGGTGGTCAGGATGTCTTCCGCGAGCGCATCACTGACCGGAACGCGGGCAAGCTGCAGCAGATCGCCAACGACAAACCCCACCTGCACCTCATCTGGCAGTTCGCCGCGTTCCAGTCCGTCGTAATCCCAAACGTTGATCGTTCTGTCAGTACCGACCTCAAAGCGCAGATGACGCCCGCCGAGAACATCCACGAGCGGGCCGAACGATTCGCCGAAATCAACTGCCCTTACATATGCATGCGATTTGCAAGCCAGCACGTCGCAGATCATCCGCGCCAGCAGCACGCTCTTACCGCCGCGTGGTGCGGCCAGCGCGAGCGCCAGCGGCGAAGGGATCAACTGACGGTCAAAAAGATCAAAGCCGATCAGTTTCCCAGTTGGCAAAGAAAACAGAGTGTGCGGGCGGGGGGCGCCTGCCCATTCAGATTCGGTTGGAATCAGTGGAGCGAGCGAATGAGCAGTCTCGGTGATCTCTCGTCCGGTTTTGCGTGCATCCGTCTCACCGACCATGGCTTTTTGGTAAAGCCCCCGCAGCGCGTGAGGCTCTTCGCGGTCAGCATCCGCGCCGGAGATTTTGCGAATTTCCGAGATGACCTGGTCGCAGTTGTGGTCAACCTCTTTGAGTGAAGCAGCGAGTTCGGCGCGTGTACGCGCTGGATGACCGTATACCACTACCGAAAACCGCACCTGCGCCAGCGCCGCGCGACCGCCGGCGAGGTCGTGACGCAGATGTGCGAGGTCTTCCAGCGCGACACGCGCTTCAGGGGATAACTTGTATTTCCCGGTCAGGCTATTGGCCGAGCGACCGACCTGTCCGATGCGCCGGTCGAGATGTTTGATACCCTTCCGCTGATCGGGATAGACGAACTCGCTGATGATCGTGTGTCTGAAATTGAGTGAGCCGTTGACGCACAATAATCGTAGAGCATCTGCCGTGATCGTGGGTTGCGGCGGAGTGAACAACGAAATCAATGTTGCCGGGCAGGCGCCGTGCATCACGTAATGCCCATTCGCCTCAATGGTCTCGCCGCACAGATAATCACGCAGATCGGTTCCATCATCAGGGAGCACGGGAACCGAAGCTGCATTCTGCCGATGACCGAGAAAGACCGCCGCCCACAGTTCGTCGCGGGTGAACGGAGTCAGCGTCAGCGGGCACTCGCGTTCGATGAGCCGAAAGGTCTTTTCCGCCTCTTCAAAGGCCTCCTGTTCCTGGCGGAGGATACCGCGAACGAGTTGCTCGGATGAGGCAGCTTGCCAGCTTCTTGCCAGCGCAATGGGAAAGTATGCTAAGCCATCCTTGCCAATCTCCCGTTTGAGCGTGGGCAAAAACTGATCGTCAATGCGACGATGCGGATTCGGCACTCTCACCCAGCAGGTCAGCACAGTCTGCCGGAACAGGCCAAGCGCGGCCATCGCTGCATAATGCTGAATCCCACCGTCGTGCAGCAGCGCCGCTTCCTGATGAACGCCTAACCAGTCTCGCGCTTCATTGTGTCTGAACAGGGCAAGACCAGGGTCTATGCTTGCTGACAGGCGAAACTGGATGATCGTACCGACTGGTTTGCGCGCCGCCAGCATCCGCGCCAGCGCATCGCAGCGGTTTTCAATCAACAGATCGTCACCAAAGACAGTTGGTGAAAGCTCAACATGGAAAGCTCGCGTGAACGATCCGTCGGCGTGACGCAACGCATCATTATAGAGGCCGACAATCGAACTATTGCGAATACGTCCCGGCGTGCGTTCCGTTGAATAGTAAGCGTCATCATTTGATGACGCGTCCGGGACGTATCGCAAACTCGACCAGTCGCGCCGCGCAGCGAGAAACGCAGGGACGAGCTTGATCGTCAGCCCCGCGCTGATGCCGAGCGCCGCGGCACAACTCGCGGTCAAAGTAATCGCATTCGCATCCATTATTCCTTCTCCTCTGACTTGAGCCAGGCACACGCGGTGTCGCCCGGCAATCTTCTTCGGCTTACTGACCCTTGCAGTCTGGCCTGAATGACATGGCGCAACCACGCCGGGCGGCTTTTGCGCCGAATGATGTTCAAGATGAGGATCGTCAGCCCGGTGGCCACGATCCAGCTCACTATCTCAAGCGGGACATTTCCAATCTTCATCCCGAATATAAACGGAACCGCATAACCGAGAATGGCGGCGACGATTACGAAGCCCCAGTCTTCGTCGGTGATGCCGAACCGCAGCACAGGCAAATAGATTTGCGATCTGATAGGTCTTGCTTGCACAACGTCCTCAATTTCCAAAGCCCGTATCGAGATTGACCGCGTTACCCTGCGAGATCGAATAGACAAGCGCCACAATCCCGCCGAAAGCGAAACACCCGATGGCCGCGATGAATTGCTTGGCCGATGGTTTGTCAGTGCCGAAATTGACCACGCCCCAGCCGACGAAGACGACGCCCATCAGGAAAAGCAGATTGCGCCCCCACTTGATGGCTTCACGGATCGCATTGCCTACCTGCTGGTCGCTGCCGAAGATACCGCCGCCCGGCGTCTGGGCAAATGCAGGACTGGACAGCGGCATGAGCGCCAGCAGCGCGGTTAGCAAAATTACCAGCGCGGGTTCGAGTAATGTGACCATGCGGGCAAGGGCTGTCAGCCGCCGCCCAAAAATCAAACTCAGCCGCTGAAAGTCAGAAAGATTTCTCATCACACTTACCTCAGATATGTCTTCGTCAAATTTCGTCTTTGATGGATGAAAGTGAAGGCGCACGGAGTCGTCTATTCGGGCTGTTTTGTTATTCCGTATTCGGTTTTCCCGAAGCTGCGACTCCGTGCGGTTATGGGTTTGCCTGGCCAGGCTCTCCTCGTTTGCGACGCTTTGCCATAAGGCAATCAACGCGCCAGAGCTTCAATCCCTCTCGGTATTGCTATTGCTGATAGCTCCTCCAACTTTTCAATCAACCGCAGAAGGAGAAATCACGAATGAACAATGTAATGAAGAAACGAGGAGTACGGCTGATGTGCAGCACGCTGGTGATATGTAGTGTCTGGCTGATGCTGGTCTGGTGGATTGCAACTCCAGCCTATGCTCAAGGAAAGGAAATTGAGAATGAGATTGCAGATCGAGCGCGCCCCTATGAAGAGATCATCGCCTTAGCAGCGGCAAAATACGGCGTTGACCCGTTCTTGCTTCGTGTTATCGGGTATCTGGAAACTCGCTTTAATCCGGCGGCCGTCAGCAAACGCGGAGCACGTGGGATGATGCAGTTTATGCCCGGCACAGCCTCGCGTTACGGCCTCCGTAATCCCCACAACCCGAAGGCTGCGATTGATGCGGCGGCACGCTATCTACACGATCTCGCCGTTCGCTTTGAAAATCGCGCTGATTTGGTGCTGGCGGCATACAACGCTGGCGAGGGGGCAGTTGAAGCTTATTTGAAAGGTCGTCGGGTCGTTTCGGGTAGCCGCGTCATCAATCCAAATGGGATCAGCACCGGGGGCGTTCCTCCTTACCGCGAAACGCGCGTCTACGTTGCACAAGGAATGGAGCTTTTGCGAACACTTCGTTCAAACTCAGCAGCGCTTACTCAAAAAGCACTCTCAAAAATGGAAGGTGATTCCGGCCAGGAAGAATCAGATGAACCGCCGCGTGGTCTCGCTCGCCGTAGCGTTCGCGCCGCCAGTCAATCGGAATCAAGCGGCACTGAAGTAAACAGCCAGCAGAATATGCGCAGACGCTCAATCTATTTTGGAAGAGAGTATGAAGAAAAATGATGCACTCTCTGGCCGAGCACTCGGAAAACTGCATTTCACCAGACCTGTGTCAAAATCGCCTTGCAAAAATCCAGAGCCATAACCACGCCCGGGAGGATTTATTCAGTCCGGCCAATCATCCAGAGCAAAAAAGCCCTGAAATACGGGCAAGCAGCCCGTGGCATTCAAATTGAGATGTCCCTGGCGGATTGACTGAGTGGCTCGCCCAGAGCTTTAACTCCAAATCACATCTATCAAGGAAGAGGACAAAGATGACAAACACAGGTCCGCAAAAACTCGACGACGGTCTGCCGCTAGCCTGCCCGAGTGAAAAAGACATCGAGTCACGCTTGGTTGTCTATCGCGATCCGGCAGACGTGCGAACCACCTTTCAATTGCTGACTACGCTTCTCGTCGTGCTCTGTCTGCTCGTGCTGAGCGCAGTCGGCAATGCCTATCAATATTGGCGGCGGCCAGACCGCATCGTCGTAGACCGTTCCAACGGGCAGGTGCTGATGATCAATGACCGGGAGTATGGCGAGACAAGCTCAGTAAGGATGATGCCGGATCGGCCAAATGAGGCCGACAAGAAGTATCTAGTTAGCGAGTACACGCGGCTGCTTTACGGAATCAATCCGGCAACGCGTGCCGCAGATCTGAAAGCGGCGCTCGAAATGATGGTCCCGCAATCGGCGGCGAGGTTCGCAGCCTACCTTAAAGATCAACACATCCTCGAACAGCAGCGCGCCGAATCCTGGCAGGCAGTATGGACTCCGCAGGACACCGCGATTGACAGGCTCGATCCTTACACTCTGCGCCTGATCGGCAAGCAGGAGATCACCAAAGTCATCAACAACTCGGTCGTCAGCGAAACGAAGCAACTACAACTGACTGTCAAGCTCGTCGCTGATCCAGCCGGACGCAATGACGCCAATCGCCGAATGGGCTTTCTGGTCGCTGCGATTGATTACAAGGAACTGGGTTCATAACGAAACGAAAGTGCTTAAGGAGATGATCAATGAAACGATTAATTCAATCAAGTTACTTGTTCATGGCGCTTGCCCTGGCGATGTCGCAAGTGGCACCACTGGCGTTAGCGCAAACGAAAAGAGAGAAAAGGCGAGAGCAGGAGAAGAAAGCGCCGAGGCGCGTGCCAGCGGTGTTGGTCGTCAACAACCCGATACCGCAGTACCTATCAGGAGAAGTGAGTGTGGCGGTGCGGGGCAATGAAAACCCGATCATCCGTCTGGGTCTGGCGCACAACGGTGTGGGGTTGATCGAATTCCCAGCGAGCGACCGTTTCTTCGCAATTAATCCGGGCAACCCGGATTTGGTGACGATTGAAGATTCGCCGACAAAAGAGACTGACCGTTTTTTTGTGATGCGACCGAGCAGCGGCTTCGCACCCGCGCCTGAAGGAGTAAAAACACAGTCGCCAGCGACTTCGATCATTGTGCAGATGAATTCGGGGATGGTTGTGACCTTTCTGATCTACCCGGCGCGGGACATCGAGCACAACGCGCACCGCTGTGTGGTGATGTACGATCCAAAGGCGATCACTGACGCGCGCCGTGTTGCGGGGCTGGCGATCAACCTCGACAGAAAGGAAGAGGTAGTTAGTGGTAAGCAGCAGG
>CAZXHW010000603.1:0-5377 GCA_964639915.1 uncultured Heliomicrobium sp. | reverse complement strand
GATCAAACCGACGCCGGTTTTCGGACGCGATACGCTCTACATCCTAGGCTGGGCAGGTGGAGCTGATCCTGGACAGCAGGAAGACATTCCACCATTTGCAGAAACCTTGAAGAAGTTTGACGCCGACAAAGACAACAAGCTTTCGCCGGATGAACTTGATCCAAAGATCAAAAAGGCTTGGGTTGATTTTGACCTGGATCGTGACGGTTTTTTGAACGAGCGCGACTGGTTGGCATATCAAGCGCGTCGCTCCGTGCAAAACGGTGTGCTGGCGTATCGGATTGACCGTCAGAAAGAAATGCGCGGCGATCTGACGGAATCGCATTTTCTGTGGAAATATCAGCGAGCGTTGCCCAACACGCCTTCACCGCTGTTTTATCAGGACGTGGTTTATCTGATGAAAGAAGGCGGCATTTTGACTTCGCTCGATCCAAAGACTGGTGAAGTGCTGAAGCAAGGCAGACTGCCAGGAGCGTTGGGCGATTATTACTCTTCGCCGGTCGGCGCGGATGGCAAACTTTTCACCATTAGCGAAGAAGGGAAAGTCACTGTGCTGAAAGCGGGCGGGAACTGGGAACCGTTGGCGACCGTGGCGCTGGGCGAATCCTGCCACGCGACTCCGGCGATTGCCGATGGGAGAATTTATCTAAGAACGCACGCCACGCTGTATTGCTTTGGCAAATAAAGCAGGCCGTATCGTTGCTCCAATCTTGCTGTGCTAGAATCCGGCAGACGAACTGTCGAACGCTTGAAAACGTTCATCCAAACTCATTTCCAACTATCAAAATAAAATAGGTTCTAACCCAAATGACACAAACCAAGGAGAAATCAACTTCTATGACGTGGGCGATCTTTGCAATTGGCGCAGCTCTTTCGTGGGGCATTTACGGTGCGATGTTGCATCAGGGACAAATGGAGCTAGGATCGCCTGCGCAACGCGGGCTGCGCGCGTTGTTGTGCGTAGGTCTCGCCTACTTTTTGATTGGCGTCATCGTTCCGGTCGCGGCGCTTGCTTCGCAAGGGCAGTTGAACCTGCAAGGATTCAGCTCCAAAGGTGCCACCCTGGCGACAATCGCAGGTGCGCTTGGCGCAATCGGAGCGGCGTGCATTATCTGGGCGTTCAAATCCGGCGGAGTTCCGAATTACGTCATGCCGTTGGTATTTGGCGGAGCGCCCGTGATTAACGTACTGGTAACCATGATTCTGCATCCGCCGAAATCTTCCGTGAATCCGTTGCTGTATTTAGGAATGTTACTGGTGGTTTTGGGCGCAAGTCTGGTTTTATATTTCAGGCCTCAATCCTGAAATCATTTCCCAGGCGAATAAGTAGGCGCGTGATTTATGCGTGAATAGTGCGACTGTGGGCGGTAAGAAGTCCTGTGGTGGATTGCGCCGCCCTTTTCACCAGTTCCCACCAAGCCAAGTTCAGGAGATCGCATGAAATTTCATTCCATCAACGAAATTCTTGCCGTAAATGAAGCCGCGACGGCGCGTTTTACCGCAGAAGCTGCAACGATCAACGAAGCGCAGGCGGCTTTTCGCCCGGCTGACGATGAATGGACGATTGGCGAAATTGTCGAGCATGTCAACATCGTCAACGGCGGATTTCTTCGCATCACGCACAAATTGCTGCGACAGGCAGAAGCCGATCCGAAACCAGCTCCGGTAGATTTGAACCTGGGTGGCGTGATCGTTAACGAAAATGGTGAGCCGGCTCCGAAGTTTCAGGCGCCTGAAACCGTCCGGCCGAAAGGTGGAGTTCCCATCCCTGACGCTGTGGCAGGCATTCAACAAACAATTGTCGGATTTGCCGAAATCAAACCAAGGCTTGAAGCCGTGGATTTGTCAGAGCAGAAATTTCCGCATCCGGTGGCTGGGCCGCTCAGCGGCTATCAATGGCTGATTCTGCTGGCAGAACATTCGAACCGGCATCTTGGGCAGATTGAACGCGTGAAAGCTTCGGCGGGATTTCCAGCCTAATCGCGTTCCTCACGGTTTCTTTGGCGGTGCGTTATCGCCTTTCTTCTCATCTTCATCGTCAATCAGCTTGCACTTGTTTTTAAGGTTGAGCAGTTTGGCTTTGACGGTTCCCGAAGGTGTTTTCGCCTCCAGTTTTAGTGGGATGTGCAGATTGTCATCGGTCATCCACATCGTCATTTGGCCAGGACGGGAAAACAATTGGCCGGGGCCAAACAGCTTGGGTTCAATTTTGATGGCTTTGACTGTTCCGCAATCGGTTTTCAGCTTTTCGCGTTTGCCAACGACAACATCAAACCAGAAATTGTCGCCGTCGTCATTGACCGGAAAACGAATCAACTGACCTTCCTTCATTTTCTGCATCCGCACGAAATAAAACGCTGACAACAAATCCAGCATGCCGTCTTCGCGATTAGCGGATTTTTCTTTTGCCGCAGCCTGTTGATTATTCAAGTCATTGTCAGTGAATTTGACGGTCTTGTTTTCCAGGTTGAACAACGCCGCCAGCGCATGATGCTTTTTGCCTTCCTTGATTTCCTTGAAGCTGAGGCGAGCGGAAAAATCCTGCGCGTTAACCAAAGTTTCAAACCGATCTTTCACGTCATAACCAACAATCGCAATCAGCAAGCCTTTGGAAATTGCGGAAGCGCGTAACCGCAGAAATTGGTCTTCTGGTGCTGGCTTAAACTCAACATTTAAGCCGTCAATTACCGGAGCGGTTGAACCGTTCGTTCCGCCTTGGTCAAATTTGGCCGGGCCTAAAAACTCAAACGTCACGACACCGACTGTCACATACAGCGGAAAACGCGAATAACGGACTTCATATTCCAGCTTTTCTCCTGCCGGAATCGGAAAGCCGGATTTGAAATCGCGTCGCAAGGTTGCCAGCGGCAAATTGACCTGCGGCGTTGGCGTCGGTTTGGGCTTAATCTCAGATGGCGATGATTGAAACGCTGAAGTTCCGCCAATCAGCCAACAAATAGAAATCAGGAAAAGTCCGAAAACAAAACTGAATCGTTTCATACTGCTTAGAACGAGAAAACCTTTACAGCTTTCAAAAACAAAACGCCGAGAACCAGTCCCAGCCCAAGCAGCGCGCGCCATTCGCGGTGATGCAGATATTGATTGAAATCAAAGCTGCGATTTTGCCCAGACTGGTAAGGCGTCAAGCGCGGGATAAACAGCGGTACCGCCTCAGACCATCGCGCGTAAGCTTCGCCAAACAGCGTTTGCATGTGCGCAGCTTCGGCCTGCATCACGGGCCAGTAAATCGCTAGAAAAAATGCAATCAGCCAGATGCCGATCAGCCAGCTTCCGCCCGCCACCGCGCAGCCTGCAGCCATGACAAAGCTGCCGAAATACAGCGGATTGCGCGTGCGTGCATAAGGACCACTGACAGCCAGTTCAGCATTTTTTCGCAAATGGCCGGAAGCCCAGCCACGAATTGCAGCTCCGATTAATGCCAGCGGGACGCCAGCCGCGAGCGATTGCCAGCTTGGGCGTGAAAAGACGGCAAATAAAATAGCTGTCACGAATCCGATGGGAACGCGCAACCGTTGCAGCGACGCTCGCCAGTTGAAATCCATAGTTTGCTGATTCTCGTTCATAAACTCGCTGACAAAACCGGAAGCTCGCGGCCTCCAGCCTGAAGTCTTTTTACTACTGCCTGCCAAACCTGCTCGACTGGAAGTTTCATGCACGACGTGTGACTGCAATATCTGCGGTAACAGTCCGTGCGGCAATCCAGATCAAAGCGTTCAACAACCAAATCCTCTTTGGCAAACGGACCATTGCGCCGAGCCGATGTCGGGCCGAACAAGGCGACAATCGGAGTTCGCGCCGCTGCCGCCAAATGCATGGGGCCAGTATCGCTGCCCAAAAAAAGCTTTGACTGCCGAGCCAGAGCCAAAAACTGTTTGAGGGTTGAAGCCAACGGAAACGCCGCGCCGGTTTTACTTTGCCCGACGACCAATTGCGCCAACGTCAATTCGCCGGGGCCGTAAGTTACCGCCGAACGAATCCCAAATGCTTCCCAAAGCCGGTCGGCAATCGCGGCAAATTCCGAGGTATGCCAGAGTTTTGTTGGCCAGCCGCCCCCCGGATTCAAGATCGCCAGCGCGCCGTTGTTGCGTTCGATTTGTTCACTGGCAAATTGTTCGTCCGCCGCATCAAGATTGAGCGGAAACTCAAAATCCATTGGAACATCGCAGCCAAGCGCGGCAACCAACTGCAAATTCTTTTTGATGACATGATTTTTGTCATCAGCGGCAACGTGTTCGTTCATCAACCAGCGGCTAGCCGGTTCGCGCAAAGATTCTTTATCAAACCCTATGCGGCGCGGTATTCGCGCCAGCCACGCAACTGCCGATGATTTCAGCAATCCTTGAAAGTCCAACGCCAGATCAAATTTGGCTGCACGCAACTTCGCGAAACTGGCAAGCATTGCAGTGCGCGTTTCCGCTTCTTTCCAGGTCTTTCGCCAACCGCGCAAATCCAGTTCGATCAATTCGTCCAGGTATGGATTGTCTTGAAGCAGTTTGGCCGCCCCGCCGCGTTCCACCGCCCAGGCCAAATACGACCCAGGCATGGCGTGACGCAGCGCCGCCAGCGCGGGCAAGGTGTGAACGACGTCGCCAATTGCGCCAAGCCGCACGATCAGGATTTTGTTTGGGACTGTTTTATTACCCATCGAACTGCTTCCAGCACATTTTCCGCAACGTGATCCGGTTGCTGCGGCCAGCCGTCTTTATCTCGTTCCAATTCTCCTTGCCCATAACCGGTAAGGACAAGAACGCCTCGCGCACCTACCGCTTGCGCCATGCCCCAATCGCGAAATCTGTCACCGATGACTACGCTGGCTGACAAATCCACATTCAACTCTTCCGCAGCGCGCCTGAGCATTCCTGGTTTTGGTTTTCGGCAATCGCATTCTTGCCGGTAAGGCGCTTCGCCATCGGTCGGATGGTGTGGGCAATAGTAAATTGCGTCAACCCTTGCTCCGTCGTGGGATAGCTCCATCTTCATTTGTTCGTGAAGCTCTGCCAAAAAGCTTTCTGTATAAATCCCACGAGCAATTCCAGCCTGACTGGTGACAATAATGGCCAGCCAACCCGCTTCGTTGATAAGCCTTATCGCTTGCGACGCATAATCATACAAACGGAATTGCGCGGAATCGTAAACGTAGCCTACATCTTCGTTGAGCGTGCCGTCGCGATCTAGAAAAACAGCGCGACGAATTGGTTGTGAGTTGTTGGAATTGTTCATGTCCGAAGGCGGGCATTCTACCTTGCTTGAGCGGCAGTTGCGAATCGGCAATTTGGCAAAAATGGCTTGGGTAAATGAAGAGCCAATATCTAAAAAGAGAAGCGCTGCCTGGTTTGAGTTAGTAGTTGTCCCCAAA
>CAZXHW010000602.1:0-5388 GCA_964639915.1 uncultured Heliomicrobium sp. | reverse complement strand
TAATGTAAGTTGAGTCGTTTGCGGCGAAGGCCGATGCGCTGCCGCAAACCTGTTGCGCGTGGGGCTGGAAAATGCCGTCAAGCACATCCTACAGGCAGTCAATACCGCCTGCCGCGAAGCCGGAATCGAAGTTGCGCAAATTGCCGCTGCCTGCATTGGGCTGGCCGGAGTTTCGCAAGCCCATTACCATCGCCAGATGCTGGATGCCCTGAAAGCCTTGCTGCCGATTCCCGAAATCACCCTGGAAACCGACGCCCGTGTGGCGCTGGCCGGAGCGACTGGCAATCAACCCGGTGTCGTCATCATTGCGGGAACTGGTTCAATCGCCTGCGGCATCAATGCCAGCGGACGGTTTGCCCGCGCCGGAGGGTGGGGACCGATTATGGGCGACGAAGGCAGCGGCGGCTATATCGGTCGCCGAGCCTTGGAAGCGGTGATGATGTCGTATGATTTTCGCGGCGAAGCAACCAGTATGACTGCGCCTGTGCTGCGCCATTTTGGGGTTTCTTCACCGCCAGAATTGACGACTGTGATCTACGATTCTTCGTCCAAAGAAAAAGGCGAGGTCCCATCCAAGATTGCGCAACTTTCACCCATTGCGGTCGAAGCAGCCAAAAATGGTGATGAAGTTGCAACCCGAATTTTGTGTGATGCGGCGTGTGAACTGGCGAAAACCGCGATTGCCGTAATTGACCAGCTTAAAATGGAGCGCGAGACCTTCCGCGTGTCTTATGTTGGTGGAGTGTTTGAAGCTGGCGAATTGGTCTTGAAACCTCTACGCGAAGAGATTCAAAAGATTGCGCCAAATGCTGAAGTTGCTCTACCGCTTGATTCTCCAGTGATTGGAGCAGCAAAGATGGCGCAAGCCTTCTCTCAGAAAAGATAATCTTATGGAAGTAGATGCCGAGCCTGGCGAAATCAATGGTGTTTTCCTTGCTTTCTGGGCAATTATTTTCATTTTCGCCGGGGTCGTTTTTTACTTTGTAGAAAGGTCATTCGCGCGTCATTGGCAACAGCATTATCCAGAGTTCTATAAAAACCTGGCGTCAACTAAACAAGCCGTGCCGCATTTTTGGAAGAGGACATTAACAGCCGTGGTGAAACTTTATCGCGTGGCTGTGTCCTCATACAGAAATTCTACGATCGCCAGCCATATTATGCAGAATATAATTCCTGCAATTCTTTTTATGCTACTGGTTTCGTATTTACTTCTTTTCGCTAGCAAATGGTTGCTGAATTTGTCTTATCAATGACTACAACTGAACAACTTAACCCGAATACATCACAAATTGACAAACTACCGACGCTGGAAGCACTGCGCATCATCAACAGCGAAGACCGCAAAGTCGCTGAAGCCGTCGAACAGGTGTTGCCTGCTGTGGCTCGCGCTGTGGACGGCATCGCCGAACGTTTGCAGCGCGGAGGTAGATTGTTTTACACGGGCACAGGGACGAGCGGGCGGCTGGGCGTGCTGGATGCGGCGGAATGTCCGCCGACGTTTGGCGTTTCGCCGGAACTGGTGCAAGGCATCATTGCCGGAGGTTACGACGCCTGTTACAAAGCCGTCGAAGCTTCGGAAGACGACCGCGAAGCTGGTGCGAAAGATTTGCAGGCGCGCGGGTTTACCGCCAATGATTGCCTGGTTGGCATTGCCGCCAGCGGGCGCACGCCTTACACAATCGGTGCGGTTGAATACGCTCGGCAGCTTGGCGCACTGACCATTTGCATCGTTTGCAATGAAAATTCCGAATTGGCTGCCGCTGCGGAAATCGCCATCGAACCTGTTGTCGGTCCCGAAGTCATCGCCGGTTCGACGCGGCTGAAATCCGGCACTGCGCAAAAGCTGGTGCTGAACATGCTTTCGACAATGGCGATGGTGCGGCTGGGGTATGTCACCGGCAATCGCATGACCAATCTGAAAACCAGCAACATCAAACTTCGCCAACGCGCGACTGGTTTGGTGATGGCCGAATGCAACTTGGACAAAACGGCGGCGGAAACTGCGCTGGAAGCCGCTGGCTGGGATTTGCGCGTCGCCATCGTCATGATTAAAACCGACGCTGCACGCGAAGCTGCTGAAGACGCGCTGCAAAAATCGAACTTCATCATTGCCCGCGCGGTTTCACTACTCACCAACTGAATCAAAAAAACAGGAAAGAACCTTACCCAAATGACAGTTGCCAACACACAACCTGCCTGGACGATTCCCGGTTATCTGGAAATCAAAAATAATCATCTGCACATCAATGGCGTTGACACCATCAAACTTGCCGAAGAATTCGACACCCCGCTGTTTGTCATCTCAGCGCCGCGCATTCGCCACAACATCGCGCAATTGCTGGAAGCGAAAACGCACCACCCAAAACTGAAGCTTTGTTTCGCGTCAAAAGCCAACAACTTGCTCGGCGTGTTGCGCGTGGTGCGAGAAGCCGGAATTGATGTCGAAGTGAATTCCGGCGGCGAATTGTTCAAAGCCTTGCGCGCGGGATTCCGCCCCGATCAGATTGAAATGAATGGCATTTCAAAAACGGAAAAAGAAATTGCCGAAGCCATCGAAGCCGGAATTTACACAATCAACCTGGATTCGCCGTTCGAGCTTGAATTGGTTGAGCAAGTCGCGGCGAAGTTGAAAAAGCGCGCCAACGTCACCGTTCGATTGGTTGCCGGAGTCGGCACGCGTTCGCACGCCGGGTTGCAGACAGCGCTGTACACATCAAAGTTCGGCGTTTCACCTTCGCAAGCGCGAGAGATGATGATCCGCGCCATTGCCAACCCGGAATTGATCAACCTGGCCGGGTTGCACATTCATGTAGGCTCGCAAACGCCTGATCCTGAACCATACGCCGCAGCGTTTTCGGCAATGTGGGATCATCTTTTGTGGCTGCACGGAGAAACCGGCCACAAGCTCGAGCACATCAACATCGGTGGCGGCATTCCGGTCAACTACTTGCGGGACGAAGCACACGCAGATGAAATCAGTGATAACGAACGCGCAATGCTTGGCGCAAACCTGACAGCAGCGGAAATGATGGCCAACGCGATTGATGTCGTTCGCGCTTCTGCACGCGAAGCCGGAGCCGAACATTTGCTGGATGATCTGGAAATCGTTATGGAACCCGGACGAGCCGTCATTGCCGACGCTGTCACCATTCTAACCAAAGTTCGCAACATCAAAACCCGTCCTGAAACCGGCGAAGCTTGGGCGCTGACCGACGCCGGTTACAACCTGATGCTTTCAATGGTGCTGTATCACTGGTATTACCACGCGGTGAACGCTTCGCGCGCTGGCGAAGCCCACAGCGAGCGATACCGCATGGCCGGGCCGCTGTGCGATGGTGGAGACGTGTATTTCGATATGCACGGCGATGGTCATTTGCCCGATTGCCGATTGCTGCCAGCGGGCGTGCAGGTTGGCGAAGTCATCGCGATGCTAAACACAGGCGCATACACCGCGTCGCAAATGACCGCGTACAACGGCAGAGTCTTTCCGGCTGCCGTGCTGCTGGACGAAGGCGGCAAGATCGAAGTCATTCGCCGCCGCGACACTTACGAAGATTTGGTAATCAACGAGCTGTAACCACTTTCAACTAGGAGACCACAAATGAAACGAATTCTTGGAGGTTTGATCGTTATGATTTTGACCGCTGTGATTGCAAACGCTCAGTCAGGAAAAGTCGAACAGGAAATTTTGAAGCTGGAACAGCAATGGGAAGACGCGCTGGTCAAAGCGGATGTCGCCGCGCTGGAAAAGCTGTATCACGAAAAACTGATTTACACGCACTCGAACGCTGCGGTTGATAGCAAGGCTACTTACAATGCCAAAATCAAATCCGGCGCGTCGAAATATGAATCCATCAAACGCGACGACCTGAAAGTCACAGTCATCGGCGACACAGCAATCGTCACGGCTCACTGGCTGGTGCAAGCCGTTAGCGGCGGCAACAAGGTCAACACTGACGCGCGCTATATTCACATTTATGTCAAAGAAAAAGGCGGCTGGAAAATGGCGGCACACCAATCTACTTACGTCGTCAAATAGCTGAGTAATTCTCCGGCCAGATACAGTGAGCCGCACACCACGATCAAACCATCGGCAGGTGTGAGGCGCGCTGCGGCATCCAGAGCATCAGGCAACGCTTCGGCAAGATGTTGGGCACAAACCAAATGTTGTCGAAGCGTTTTTGTTTGCTCGGCAATGGATTGAGGCGAAGCTGCGCGTGCATTGTTGGCCTTGGTCAGAATGAGTTGTTGCGCCACAGGAAAAAGCACTTCTGCCATTTCGACCGCTGATTTGTCCGCCATCGCTCCAAAGATCATTGTGATCGGAACGCCAGCATAATTTTCCGCCAAAAAATTCCGCAGCGTTTCGGCTCCTGCCGGATTGTGCGCGCCATCCACAAGAACCGGCGCTGGCAGCTTCGCGGATTCGATTAACTGCAATCTGCCCAGCCAGACGGCACTGCTTAAACCTGTTTCGATGGCTTGGTGTTCAATCTTCCAACCGTATTGACGCAACTGTTCCGCGATCAAAATCGCCGTCATGGCGTTTTCGGCTTGATGACGACCGCGCAAGCTCAAGAGCACATCGTAATCTCGATACAGCAACCAGTATTTGCCTTGGTTGCCGGGTTCGACGGTGAATAATTCGCCAGCGACGGAAACCAGCGAGGCATTCAACTCTTGAGCGCGGGCGGCAATTGCCTGCATTGCTTCGGCAGATTGTGGGGCAACGACGACCGGCACATTCGATTTGATAATCCCTGCTTTTTCACCAGCGATTTCCGCCAGCGTATTTCCCAAATACTGTTGGTGATCAAAACCAATTGGCGTGATGGCTGTCACCACCGGCTGGCAAATGTTGGTGGCATCCAGCCGTCCGCCCATCCCCACTTCCAGCACGGCCAGATCAACGTCGTTTTCAGCAAAATGCAGGTAAGCAATCATCGTCACCTGCTCAAAAAACGTCGGCGGAGCTTCAAGTCTTCCGTCGGTGACCAGCGTTTCGCCCGCTTGCCGAACGACGGACGCCAACCGTGCAAAATCGTTTTCTGAAATGACATTACCGTTGACTCGATACCGCTCCGTGACGGAAATCAGATGAGGCGAGGTGAATAGTGCGACATTTAAGCTGGCTGCGCGCAAGATTGCTTCGGTCATTGCGGCGGTCGAACCTTTGCCATTGGTTCCAGCAATGTGAATGGCGGAAAATTTCTGTTGAGGATTGTCGAGCGCTTCGGCCAACACTCGGACTGTTTGCAGTCCGAGTTTCATGGCCAGCACTTCGTTGCCTAAAGAATAAAGATAAGAAACCGATTCAATGAAGCTCATTCTCAATTTAATCAGCAAAAAAAAAAATGGTAAAATAAGGATAAACTTCATCTTGTCCCT
>CAZXHW010000601.1:0-5388 GCA_964639915.1 uncultured Heliomicrobium sp. | reverse complement strand
GTTTGACTTCGATTTCGCTGGCCGCGATCGTTCCATCCAACTGAAGCAATCCGTCCACTTCGACAAACACGCCGACCGCGACCTGACCTTTTTCCTGGATCAGCTTGGTTGACGCAGAAACGTGGATGACCTTGCCGCTGACTTTCCAATCGCCTACACGGTTTGCAGTGCTGGGCAATTCTTCGATCTTGCCGGTGAATGTAAATCGTATGCCCGGAGGCGCGGCAAGTTTGACGACGATTTCCGTAGCGGTGATCGTGCCGTCGTTCTGTTTTGTGCCTTTGACCTCAACCAGAGCGCCGACGGCGATCTTGGCGCGGCTTTGATCCAATTTGGTTGTGTCTGTGACTTTGACTTTTGTTCTGAAGATCGTCCAATCGCCGACGAAATTTTGCGTTGATGGTAATGCCACGATTGCGCCGACCAGCAGTGGACGATTGTCGTTGCCATCGAACATTGTCATTGCTGCTGAGCCTTTCGGAAGAAGGCTGAACAGCGCCACGGCAACGGCAAACAACGCAAGAAGCGCTGGTCGTGACCAGTTCTGAATTGAACTTCTCATACTAAAACCTCACTGAGAAAATTGATTTGTTTATTGTAGGAGGATTCTGTTGAAGCACACTCTCTTTGACCACTTCATCGCCTCACACTGCGACTGATCAATCAAAGAAAAAATGGGCATTGCTTGCTTTTGGAAGGCAGTGGATTGCGGAGTAAAGCCAACTGCCAGTTGAAACTTTGAACGGCAATTTACCACGCGAGCTTCGCTTGTAAAGCGGATTAATCTTAACGCAAGTCATCAGCTTTTGTGGCGAATTACTTCGCCTGAATACTCGTCGAGAAATTTACCGTTGGAAAGGGTTTCGCGGCCATTGATGATAACAGACTTGATTCCGGTTGCCTGTCGGCGGGGATTTTCAAACGTGGCGCGGTCATTGATCTTTTTAGGGTCAAGAATCACCAGATCGGCAAACGCGCCTGGACGAATGATTCCTCGCGCAGGCAGGCCAAAGATTGCAGCGGGCTGAAAAGTCATTTTTTTGACGGCTGTCTCAAAACTGAGCGCATTATCCTGCCGAACGAATTTTGACAGAATTCTGGGGAAAGCTCCGTAAGCCGCGGGATGCGGCAAGCCGCGTCCATAATCTTCGGCGTCGGTGCAAAACGCGCTGAGCTTGTGACACGCATATTTGCGGAGCAAATCAAGTTCTTCACCATCGCCAGTAATTTCAAAAATCAGCATCGAAACCTGTCCGCTCTCTTCAATGATCAGGTCCGATATTGCGTCGAAGGGAGATTTACTTGTTAGCGCCGCTAGTTCTGCCAAGCTGCAGTTTTCGTAGCGTTTATTTTTGCGGCTTTGGACGTAGCCAATGCGAATTGCTTCCCAGCTTGTGGCCCGCACCAGATTGTGCGGCCAGCCGTCGGATTTGCAGGAAGACTTGACGGTTTTGATGTCGCGTTCAATTCGCTTGCGGATCTTTTCATCCTTTAACCGTTCGATCAATTGATCCACTCCGCCTTCCAAGGCCCACGGCGGATACAGAGCGATCATCATGGTCGCCGCTGCCGTGTAAGGAAACATATCAAAACTGATACGAACTCCTTCACGTTCGGCTTGCTCTTCCATCTGAAGCACGCGATCAATTTTCGGCCAATGTTCGCGGCCCACGGCTTCGTTATGCGAATGATGAACGCGAACTTCGGCTGAGCGCGCAACGTCCAGCAATTCTTTCACCGCTGGAATCAACGTCTCGCTGGAACCTCGAATATGGCTGGTGTAAATGCCGTAGTGGTCAGCGACGACTTTCGCCAGTTCGATCAATTCCTCCGTGTCCGAATACATTCCCGGCGGGTAAATCAATCCGGTCGAAAGCCCGAATGCGCCGTCTTTCATCGCTTGCTCGACCATCGAGCGCATTGTTTTCAACTGCGAACGCGACGGTTTTCCCTTCGCCAATCCCATTGCTGAAATTCGAATTGGCCCATGCGGAGCCAGCGTGGCAATGTTCAGCGCCAAGCCATAGTTTTCCAAACGACTCAGGTATTCGCCAACGGTTCGCCAATTCCAGTCAACCGGTTCCGGGGTCATCCAGGAATTGACGGCCCGCAAAATCGCTTCGGCTTGCGGGTTGCCAATCGGCGCACAGCCCAATCCGCAATTTCCAATAATTGTCGTTGTGATGCCTTGCGACAACTTGCAGCGCATCAACTCGGCTTGTCGTTTAGGACTGAGCGGCAGAATCAAATCTGCGTGTGAATGCGGGTCAATGATTCCGGGAATGACAGTCAGGTTTTTGGCGTTGATGGTTCGACGGGCTTTGGCAGGGAAGCGTACAATGGCAGCGATGCGGTTGCCGTTGATGGCAATGTCGGCTGAATAGGCTGGCTGGCCAGTTCCGTCAACAACCTGGGCATTTTGAATCAGCAGATCGAACGTCATGAGTTTTTAAGCCTCTCCGGTTCGGGATCAATGCCGCGGCCGTTGGCGACGCGATTGATAACGCCGTGATATTTCAATTTCAGCACCCCGTCAGCTTCTTCCGGCTCAATAGTTTTGATAAATGCCATAACGAAAGGAGTATTCCATAATGGCGGTGATGCTCGCCAGCACGGGGGTTGAGTTGAATCTGAATGTCGCTCAATTTTTACTGCAAAAATTTGGTCTGGGTGACAAAGCCCTTGGCCATCAGTTATCTTGCCAACTCTCCGCAATCCAACTCTCTCTCTAAATGGTGTGATGAATACAATAATCAGGCGTCACTTCGCCGCCTTATTAAGAGCTATGTTTGCCGCTGCGCTATGCGCAGGTTCAGTTCTGGCCCAGGCCGGAGCCGAGCCGCGCAAACTATCGCTGGAAGAATGCCTAACGCGAACAGTTACCAAACACCCGCTGCTTGATGCTGCACAAGCCCGAATTGCTGGCGCGGATGAAGTTAAGCGGTTTGTTGGGGTTCGCCCTAACCCTTCTGTCACCATCCAGACAGAAAACTGGAGAGCCTGGCAACAACCGCCGTTTGCGTTCGGACGCGACATAGACATTTTTGTTTACGGGTCACAGCGGCTTGAAACTGCCGGAAAAGCTTCTCGGCGGACTGAGCTTGCCGACCGCCAATTAAATCAAACGCAAACGGAACTGGACGTATTACGGCGACAGCTTCGGCAAGAAGTGATTCGCCGATTCTGGACGGCTTTGCAAAGCCAGATGTTGCTGGAAATCGTTCGCGAAAATCGAAACGATCTGGAAGGGCTGGTTCAATACAATACCACTCGGCTGAAAGAAGGTTACATTTCCGAATGGGAGCTAATTCGCGTGCGGTTGGAACAGCAGACGCTGCTCAATCAGGAAGCTTCAGTTGGGCTGGAACTAGAGCGCGCCAAGCTTGATTTGCTGAAAGCGATTGGCGACACGCAATTCGATACGAACTTTCGAATGACTGAGCCAAACGCCGTTGCTTCGCCGCTGCTTGCGGCAGAGCTTGAGCAACTACGGTCGGATGCTTTGACCAAACGCCCTGAACTGGTTTCGATGCGCGCGAAAGTGGAAAGCGAACGCGCCAACCTGAAATTACAGGAAGCAAACGCCCGGCCCGATCTGGAAGTCAGCGCTGGGTACAAACGGACCGGCGGATTTAAAGCCGCGCTTGCTTACGTCACCATTCCGTTGCCATTGTTTAACAAGAATCGCGCGGAAATTGGCCGCGCCACTGCGGCCATCACTTCGGCGGAACTTCAATTGATGGCCGAAGAAAATTACATCCGCGCGGAAATCGAAATTGCTCATCGCGCCGCCAAAAAACTGGCCGAACGGCTTGCCGAAATGCAAAAAGATTTTCTGCAACGCGCCGATGAATCACGCGACATTGCGTTGATGGCTTACCGGGAGGGCGCAGCGGATTTGTACAAATTGCTGGAAGCGCAGCGTGCGCGCAACGAAGCCCGGCTGCTTTACCACCGCACGGAACTTGAGCTTCAACTGGCACTGGCGGAACTGTCATTGGCCGCAGGAAAGGAAACGCAACAATGATTGGCAGCAAAAAAAATCTTCAACGCAAAGGCGCAAAGGGCCAAAGACGCAACGGAGTTTTGGCTAGGAAGCGATTTGGATTCACGGCTGGGATTTCGTCCGGGTTTCTCTTTGCGTTAAGCCTTATCCTGTCTATCGTGCTTTCCGGTTGCAACAAAACCGAGCAGCTTCAAACAGCCGCGACGGACGCCGCCAAATCCGACGCCAAACCTGCCGAACCGGCCAAAGATTCAAATCTGCTGACGCTGTCAGCCGAATCGGTGAAGCTGGCCAAACTGGAATTTACAGAAGCAGCAGAAACAGAAATTACCGCTCCGATTGAAGCCACAGGCCGCGTAACGATCAATGAAGATTTGACGGCGCGCGTAGGCTCGCTCTTTTCCGGCCGCATCCTGGAAGTTCATGCCAAGGTTGGCGATGTGGTTCGCAAAGGGCAGGTGCTGGCCAAAATGCACACCCATGAAGTTCACGAAGCCGAGGCGGAATGGTTCAAGGCGCAGGCGGAATTGAAACAGCGACAAACGCAAGCCGGATTTGCCAAAACCGCTTTGGAGCGCGCTGAACGTTTGTTGCAAGCCAAGGCGATTTCGCAGCACGAAGTGGAAAAAGCGCGATTGGAATATCAGGCCGCACAGGAGGAAATCAATCGCGCTGAAGCCGAAGTCGAACGCGCTCGCGGCCATCACGAACATCTGGGCTTGCCGGACGACCAGCACGATTACGACGCGCCTGTCATGATCCGCGCGCCTTCGTCAGGGATTGTCATGAAACGCGACGTTACTTCCGGCGCCAGCGTCAATCCCGGCGACCAGTTGTTTTTCATCAGTGACTTGTCGTCGGTATGGGTGATTGCCGAATTGCCTGAAAAATATCTGACGGCAGTCAGAGTGGGTTTGCCTGTGGAAATTGGTGTTGCGGCATTTCCGGACACAAGCTTTGCCGGAAAAATCACCCGCATCAGTGAAGTGATGAACCCGCAGACGCGCACGGTCGAGGTCCGTTGCCTGGCCGACAACCGGCAAGGCAAGTTGAAGGCGGAAATGTTTGCCAGCGTCAGTTTTGGCCACCTGACTGCGGGAGAAAAACGCTCGGCTGTTTTGGTCAGCCAGAAAGCTTTGCAGGAAATGGAAGGGCAAACCGTTGTGTTTGTCGCCCGCGATAACAATCAGTTTGAAAAACGACCGGTGAAAATCGGTCGGAAGCAGGGCGAGCTTGTCGAGGTAATTTCCGGCTTGTCGGGCAGGGAACGTGTCGTTACAACCGGCAGCTTTCTGCTGAAATCGGAAATGCAGAAGAGCCAGCTTGCGGAAGAAGAATAAGCTGCCATGCCGCCACCGAATTGCAGAATTGTGCTTGTCCGT
>CAZXHW010000600.1:0-5389 GCA_964639915.1 uncultured Heliomicrobium sp. | reverse complement strand
TTGACGAAAACCGAATTGACGCAGCAGATTCAATCCGGTAGTTTTTTGCCGATTACACATGCCATCTTCCTCCACGCTGCCCCTGTGAGATCAAGCAACGCTTCGGCAATGTTCCGCTGCGATTGTTTTCAAACCACTTCCATTTTGACGTTGTTTTGAAGGAGTAAATTTCCTATGCGTTCACAACATTTTTCTCTGAAAACAATTGCGTTGCTGCTGGCTTACTTTGCCCTAGCAGCGACCTTCTTTTCTAACTCATCAGTCAAGGCGACGATGATGCAGTTCCTGGAAGTCGAAGAACTGGCGCGCAATTCCACGGATGTGTTTCAAGGGCAGATTGTTTCAATCCAAACCGATTGGAATGCCGCACACACGCGCATTTATACCGGGGTGAATATCCGCATCAATGAAACTTTCAAAGGCTCAACCCGGCAAGGCGAAACGATCCGTGTAGTGCAACTCGGCGGCGAAAAGGATGGCTTCAAAACGGATTACGCTGGAAGGCCAGAATTTACGGTGGGCGAATCCGTTGTGTTGTTTACGACGCGTACTCGCAACAATGAATTGACGGTGGTGGGGTTGAAACAGGGAAAAATGCTGGTCAATGGGCAATCCGTGACACGCGATTTTTCCGGATTAACGCTGATCGAGCGCCCAAAATCCGGCAAAGAACCGCAACTGCTGAAAACAACCTCAGTGCAATTAACTCTGAGCGAGCTCCGCAGGCGTGTCAGCGGCGCGAAGTAACATTTCCAGTTTGATTCACCTGCATCCAACCCAAAGGCAAACTATGAAGTACCTGATTTCTTTGCTTACTTTCTGCGCGATCTTTCTTCTGGCGACAAAACCGACGGCATCTTTTGTTCGCGTTCCGATCGGCGACACAAACGGCGCGCCACTGGCCTGGAATCTGACCAATCCTGGCACGGCCATCGTTCAAGGAGGCCGAATTACATACCGGCTGAATTCAGCCGGAAGCGACAATGTTCCCTTTGCGCAAGTCGAACAAGCCCTGGCCGCATCCTTTCAAGCTTGGGAAGATATTCCCACCAGCACGATTGCTTTTACCCGCGGCCCAAATACGTCTTCGACAGCGACCGCCAGCAGCGGTCAATTGGAAGTGTTCTGGCAGGAGAATTCCGAAACCACCGGCGATGGATTGAACCTGACAGGCGTGCTGGCTCTGACGCGGCGTCAATTCAATACCGCCACAGGAGAAATCGTTGACGCTTCGGTAGTGTTCAATGGGTCTAGGTACATCTGGGCGGCGGATGGACGCGGCGATGCTGTGGATATTCGAGATGTCGCAACGCATGAAATTGGCCATGTCATTGGGCTGAGCCATAGCCCAATCGGCGGCACGACAATGTATCCACGAACGATGGCCGGAAGGACGCAAAATCGTGTGCTGGCTTCGGATGACATTCTTGGCGCTTCGGTCATTTACCCGGAACCGGGCTTTTTAAGTTCGCGGGGGACGATTCGTGGACGGGTCAGCGAATCGAATAACACGAGCATATTCGGCGCGCACGTCGTGGCGATGGATTCAAACGGAAATGTCGCGTCCAGTGCGCTTTCTCAACCCGACGGAAGTTATTCAATTCCAGGATTGCCGCCCGCTAGTTACACGGTTTACGCCGAACCGCTTGATCCGCTTGGCGCGTCATTTTTCAGCCGCAGCGATCTGGACGGATTCTATGCCAACACCACCTCCACGTATTCGACCAGCGGCGACGTTCAGGTCAGCGTAGGCGCAGGTGGGACCGCGACTCAAAATTTCACGCTGGTCCGCGAAACGCCGGCTTTGGGCGGCTATCAAGTGCGCGGGCCTGAAAGCACGGATTTTTTGAATATCAGCGGACAAGCACCGCAAGGCGCAACAAATATTATCGTTGGCGTCAACGGGCCGGGTCTTCCACAATCCGGCACACCGTTGCAGATCAGCGGTTCCGGCATCACCATTCACCGAACCTTTTTCACCACCACCAGCATTGGGTTACCGGCGGTCCTGGTAGAAATTTCCATCAGCCCAACTGCTCTTCCCGGCTCGCGCAACTTGATCCTCTCTTCGGGCGGGCAGCGAACGATTGTGACGGGCGGCCTGGAAATCCTTCCCTCGGCAACAGCAGTCGTTTCCTCCGCGAATTTTGCCCCAAGCGTTGCGAAAGAATCGCTGGTTTCGATGTTTGGCCAGAATCTGGCGACAACAACTGTTGCGGCCAATTCAACTCCGTTGCCAACTTCTTTGGGAGGAACAACTGTTCGGCTAAGAGATTTTTCCGGGATAGAATTGCTGGCCCCGCTCTTTTTTGTGTCGCCGGGACAAATCAATTTTCAGGTAACGCCCGGATTGCTGACAGGTCCAGTGCTGGTCAACATCGGAAACACAAATGGAATGACGACCACGGGCTTTCTCAACGCTGAAACCGTAGCGCCGGGATTGTTTAGCGCCAGTGGCACTGGACAAGGCTTGGCAGCAGCAGTCGCGTTGCGAATCCGAAATGGCGTGCAGACTTTTGAGCCAACGACGCGTTTCGATCAGGCGTCAGGCCAAATTGTCGCCGTTCCGATTGATCTTGGCCCTGCAACCGATCAGGTGATTCTGCTTCTGTTCGCCACCGGAGTTCGGTTCCGCAGCCAGCTTGCGGCTGTCAGTTGTGACCTCGGCGGGCAGGCAATTTCTCCGATCTATGCGGGACCACAACTGGAATTCGTGGGGCTGGATCAAATCAACGTGCCGCTGCCACGCAGTTTCATCGGACGCGGATTGGTTAACGTGACGTTGACGGCCGATGGCAAAACTTCCAACAGGGTAACCATCAACATCAAATGATCGTTGATCGTTGGCGAAATTTTTCGGCATAAGATTCGAACGGCAAAGCTACCCATAATTGGAAGCCTTCCGTATAATCGCCGCCGGTCACACCAATTCAATTCACAACAGGAGATCACAGATGAACTCAAAGCGCAGGCAAATTCTGAAAGCCGCTGCCGCAGTTGTTCCAGCAGCCGCAGCAGTTTCCACCGAAGCAACCGCTCAATCGAAATCCACCAAGAAAGTTCATTACAAAGGCGGCAAAAAGCCGGAGCGCAAACCGGGCGAAAAACCGCCTCTGTTCAACGGCGCAGTGTCATACGGCAACTTGCTGTTCATCGCAGGCAAAGGCGCGCACTACAAAGGTGACATCACGGCGCACACCAAAACCGTGCTGGATGAAATCGAAAAGGAATTGGTCAACGCCGGTTCTTCGATGGATAAAGTCTTGAAATGCAACGTGTATCTGGCCGACGGCAAAGATTACGCGGCAATGAATGAAGCTTTTCGCGGTCGGTTTGGCGAAGAACCTCCGGTGCGAACGACGATTGCCGCCGCTTGGATTCCCGGCGACTCACTGGTTGAAATTGACGTGATCGCTTACATCTAAAAGCGTAGAGCAGGTTTTCCAACCTGCTCTAGTTTCTGTTGTACAACACCACGAATCACCCAAGATTTGTCTTTTGAAGTTATGCGCAGGTTGGAAAACCTGCGCTACATTCTTCGCACAATCCTTCTTTACACCTATATGCTCCAAACAAAATTTGCCAAAACAATTTTCTCATTGTTGCTGGCAAGCTTGTTGATTTTGCCCACGCCAAGGGTTGATGCCCAAACGGAATTCGACATCGTGCTGGCCAATGGGCGAGTGATGGACCCTGAATCCGGCCTGGACGCCGTTCGCAATGTAGGCATTCGCGGCAACAAGATCGCCGCAATTTCAGCCCGTCCGCTGAAAGGCAAAACAATTATTGATGCCAAAGGAATGGTGGTCACCGCTGGCTTCATTGACCTGCACTCGCACGGCCAGGATGATGAAAATTACCGCTACAAAGCGCGCGACGGCGTGACGACAGCTTTGGAATTGGAAGTCGGCGCTTCGCCCATCGCAGCCTGGTACGCCGAACGAGAAGGCAAATCGCTGATCAACTTCGGCGCAACGGTTGGCCACGTTCCCGTAAAGATGGCGGTAATGAAAGACACAGGAACCTGGCTGCCACGTGACAATGCCGTGACTCGTAAATCTTCGCCAGACGAAGTTCGCCAGGTCACCGAACTGATCAAACGCGGGTTGGACGAAGGCGCACTGGGAATTGGTTTTGGCATCAATTACGTGCCGACCAGCACACGCACGGAAATCCTGGATTTATTTCAACTTGCAGCGGATCGCAAAGTCGCCAACTACGTTCACATGCGCTACGCCGGAGGCGTTGAACCCGGCAGCGCAGTGGAAGGGTTGCAGGAAGTGCTAGCTGACGCCACGGCAACCGGCGCGTCTTTGCACGTTGTTCACATCACCAGCACCTGTTTGCGCAATACGGCGACGTGTTTGCGAATGATTGAAGGCGCGCAAAAACGCGGCTTGGACGTGACAACCGAAGCCTATCCTTACACGGCAACCCAAACGCGGATCGAGTCGGCAATCTATGACGAAGGCTGGCAGGAGCGGCTGGGCATGACGTTCAAGGATTTGCAGTGGGTGACCACCGGCGAACGCCTGACGGCGGAAACCTTTGCAAAGTACCGGAAAGAAGGCGGCTCTGTCATTGGCCATTCCATCCCGGAAGAAATTTCGCGGTTGGCGGCTTCGAACCCGAAAGTGATCGTCGCCAGCGACGGATTGATCACCAACAAACAAGGCCACCCGCGCGGCGCAGGCAGTTTTGCGCGCGTCCTTGGGGTTTATGTTCGCCAGCAAAAAACCGTTTCGTTGATGGATGCGCTTCGTAAAATGTCTTTGGCTCCGGCGCAGCGCGTGGAAGCTTCTGTGCCGATGATGCGCTCAAAAGGCCGTGTCAAAGTTGGAGCCGATGCGGATTTGATCGTCTTCGATCCCGCAACCGTCATTGACCGCGCGACGTTTGAAAATGCGGCGCAATACTCCACGGGCATTCCGCACGTGATCGTTAATGGCGTGTTTGTCGTACGGGATGAAAAGATCGTCGAAGGCGTCAAACCTGGCACCGGGATCAGGCGAAAGTAATTTGAATCAGCCAAAATTTTGACAGGAGGAACAAGATTTTTCAGGATGAGTATCAATCCTGCTGAATCTCGTAAATCCTGTCTACTTCCTTTCGGAGGCAAAATGGATCGCAGAAACTTTGTTCGATTGATGGCCGCAACGCCGCTGTCGGCGGCGTTTTTAACGCCCAGAATCAGCAGCAGAATTATTCCCGCTTACAAGGTTGCCACACCGTATAAACCCGCCGCTTCTCCAGGAATGCCAGGTCCGTATCCTGGCAGAGTCATTTCGGTGAAATCGGCGAACTGTGTGGATGCCAGCGGAGACCGCATCAATGCCGAGGTCGTCTGCCAGATGTTGACGCGTGGAATGACTGAACTGACTGGCGACAA
>CAZXHW010000599.1:0-5394 GCA_964639915.1 uncultured Heliomicrobium sp. | reverse complement strand
GTGCGGATGGTGTTGATCGAAAGTTGGTCGAGGGAGTTTTGTTCAGCCATTTCTTTGCTTCTCTTTTCTTTCTCCACGAAGCCACACGAAGTGGCGCGAAGGTTTTGGCATTTCCTTCGTGATTCTTCGTGTGAATTCGTAGATTGTCATTGGGTTTTAGTTTATGTGTTCACTTTCGGTGATTGCGGGTTGTTGCTGGTTGGCGATAAACAGCGGCAATGTCTTTTCGGCAAACAGCGACGAATTGATCAGCGTCTGCACGACGTAATCGCCAGGTTGTTGAAAGCTGGTGTTGATGAACATCGTCACGTTATCGGCGTAACCGTTCGGCGAAATTTCAAAGCTGCTCGGTTGCGACACGGCGATGGTTTGCATGCGGTCAGGCGTCAAAACACGGACTTCGGTAAGGTAACGCCCTTCACCTTCCCAATGGTTCAGCACCGCAAATTTCAGCAGGCCCACAGGAAGTTGTGGCACAACAAGCTGATGAAAAATTCCCATCAGGCTCAGACCGCCGGAAGATTCGACGCGCACGTCTTCGCAAAAAAGCGTGTAGTTCAATTCAAGGTTGTTCGGTTTATCCATGACTGGATTGTAACCGCCCGAAAGCAGAAAACGCCAAAGGAAATGGATAAGCCCGTGGCTTCATTCGGAAGGAGGTTTTTCAAGCGGTTTTCGGTCCTGAATTTTCGCTTTGCCGGGCGGTTTGATCTGATCGAAGCTGATATTGAGGATGGGATATTCGCGCCAATTGTTGAAATCGAAATGCCACCATTCAATGTCAAATACAGTGAAGCCATCGGCTTCCATGGCTGCACGCAGCACCTCGCGCGTTTTTCGCTGCTGATCGGTTCCGCCTTTGTAATTCGGATACGCGCGGTCGGTCATTTCGTCATACGCGCTAGGCATTTCGATCTCTTTTCCGGTTTTCAAATCATAAAGCGATAGATCAACCGCGCAGCCACGGTTGTGGCGAGAGCCTTG
Source organism: uncultured Heliomicrobium sp. (assembly GCA_964639915.1). GTDB lineage: Bacteria > Acidobacteriota > Blastocatellia > RBC074 > RBC074 > RBC074. The sequence continues at coordinate 4,410 of CAZXHW010000599.1, read as the reverse complement.
TGCCGGATTGGCGACAAACTTCCTCTTGTCGTCGGGCGTCGAGTCCCAAAAGACTTTGGTCACGGCCCACGGGCGATACCCGTCAAACACCAGCAAGCCATAACCTTTTTCTTTCAGACGTTGATTGATGCGAACCAGAGCTTCGGCGGCGGGACGTTGCAGAAAGGCGCGAGCTTCTTTGTAAACGGGCTTGCCCAGGAAGTTGTTGCTCTTGGCGTAGCGAATGTCGAGCTTGATGGTCGGGTCCAGGTATTTCAATTCAACCAAGTCAGACGGTCGAAAATTGCCTTTCTCTTTCGGCGGTTCTGAAGGGCTTTGCGCTTGCGACAATCCAGTTAATATAAAAAGAATTAGTCCCGTAAAGAGTTTAGTTTTCATAGTTCGAAAGGATTTTGTGGTCTCGCAACCAGACGCCGACCTTGTCTCTAGCTTTGAGCGGCATTCGCTGCGCTTCCCATTTCGTTCGCAGCACTTTGATAATCAGGTCGCAGGAGTTGTCGCCGACCAATTGGCAGTTGGCGCTGGTTGAATACCCAAATTGATTCAAACTCAGCAACTTGACTCTGACAAATTCCGTCGCGCCGGTGAAATTGACATCCACGACGACGCCGTGCCCCAAATGCCGTTGATGTTCTGCCAATGCTGGCGCGGAAGTCAGCACAACGTCTTCCGGTCGGAAAACGATTTTGACCCGTTCCACTTCCGGAGGCATTTCCGCGTGATGGGTTTCCAGACATTTCTGGCAATCCAGCGCCACAAACCCGTCGCTGCGGCAAACTTCGACGACATTGGCTGCGCCCAAAAACGTGGCGACGAATTCCGATTGCGGATCGTTGTAAATTTGTTGCGGCGTGCCGATCTGTTCCAGCCGGCCTTTGTTCAAAATTGCGATTTGGTCGCCCAGTTCCATGGCTTCTTCCTGGTCGTGCGTCACAAAAAGGGCTGGAATTTTCAGCTTTTGCAGCAAGGCGCGAATTTCGCGCCGCAACCCTATTCGCGTTTGCGGATCCAGCGCGCTGAAGGATTCATCAAACAGCAACAGCTCCGGCGCGTAAGCCAGCGCGCGGGCAATTGCCACTCGCTGTTGCTGTCCACCGGAAATCTGTCTCGGATATTTGTCACGATGCTCCGTCATGCCAATCATTGACAGCAACTCTTCGGTTTTTGCTTCGCGTTCGGATTTCTTTTTGCCGCGAATCTTTAGTCCGAACCCAATGTTGTCCGCAACCGTCATCCGCGGAAACAGGGCATAGTTCTGAAAGATCACGCCGATGTTGCGTTCACGCGCCCGTAATCCTTCGACGTGGCGTCCATGCAGAAAAATCTCGCCGTCATCGGGCGTTTCCAGCCCGGCAATCAATCGCAGTGTGGTGCTTTTGCCGCTGCCGGACGGCCCCAGCAAAACCAGACTTTCTCCTTCGGCAATTGAAAAACTCAGACCTTCCAAAACAGTTTCGGAGCCAAAGCGCTTATTCAACCCGCGTATGACCAGCGCATCGTTGCTTTGTTGGATTTCAGGTTCGGAATACATTTCCGTTTCGGACACTTGATTGAGCATTGCTTTTGCCATCACGCACCTCACTTATCCAGCCTGTTTCGCGTCAACAGGATCAGCGAAAAGACCACGAAAGAGATCACCGCCAAAACAGCGGCGATTGCGGTTGCAGATTCGACTTCAGCTTCATTGAACTTGGCATAAATATACAGCGGTGCGGTCATCGTTTTGGCTTTGTTGCCACTGACCATAATGGTCGAGCCAAACTCGCCAATGCAGCGCGCAAACGTCAGCAGCGCGCCAGTAATAATTGCTCCGCGCAGACTGGGCAACACGACATAGCGGAACGTTTGCCAGCGCGTCGCGCCCATCGTTTCAGCGGCGGCTTCGTAACTTGGGTCCAGGTTATCCAGCGCCGGTTTGATCACGCCGAAAGCAAGCGGAAAGGTGACGAAAATGTTCGCCAGAATGATAGCCGCCGTTGTAAACATCACTTGATAATCAGTGTATTCCAGCAGCGAACCCAAAACTCCGGAACGCCCCCAAACCAGCAACAACGCTACACCCGCAACGGCAGTCGGAATCGCTGTTGGCAAGCTGATAATAATCATTAATGCCGTGCCGCCTTTGAAGTTGTACTTGTTCATTACGTAAGCCGCGATAATGCCGAACAGAACATTGCATACCGTGGCTACAGTGCTGGTGGTCAAACTCAGGCGCAACGAATACAGGGCCGCCGGAGCCGAAACCGCTTCCCAAAAATGAATGGGACCTTTGTTAAAGCCATAATAAAAAATCGAAGCGAGCGGCAAAATGACCAGCGGCATCATCGCCAGAACAACAAATCCAATCCCAAACGGACGCACAACGTCGGTTTGCTGTCTGGAATTAGGCAGATTGTTCATGGTTGCATTCATAAACGATTAGCGATTGCTTTGCGTCGCTTGTTTCCAGGCTCCTTTAACGATTTCTTCGTATGCTGTTGACCAGCCGCCCAGATCGGACACCTTAAAGGGCATTTCAACCGGCGTAAAATTGGTATTTAAGTCTTCAAACACCGACCTGAACTTGGCGCGCGTCCAAGCTTGCTGGGCCGGTCGTTCCCACAGACTACGAACGAACAATTCCACCAGCGCATACCGATACGGACTCATCAAGTGGTCAATGATCACTACCGGATGTTCACACATCACGGTTGCTGGCGGCATGATGATTTCAACCGGCACGCCTTTGTCTTTCATCTGCAAAGCTTCCATTTCGTACGTTACCAGTGCATCGCCTTCGTTGTGCTCAAACAAGGCGCGTGCCGCGCGGGCAGATTCGGGTGTTGCTCTAATGTTTTTGACGATTCGTCGAAACAATTCAACCGAAGCTTGCGGGTTGCGCGCTCCGGTCTGTTTTTCCAGCTTGATCTGCTCTGAACCATAAATGGAAACCAAAGCCCAATTGCCAGCGCCGGAAGAAGTCGGATCACAAAGGATGACTTCGACGCCAGGTTTGCCCAAATCGGTGTAATCCAATATGCGTTTGGGATTTCCCGCCCGCGTGACAATCACAATCGGCGTTCGGTTGACGACGCCGCCATAAGGCAGTTTGCGCCAATCGCTGTGGGTCACATCCGGGCGCAACAATCGCTCTGCATTTCGCTCGATGGACAAAATCGCCACATCAGCGTCAACACCCATCACCAGTTGATTGGTGACAATTTCCGACCCGGCAAACGAAGATTCAAACTTTATGTGTTGATTGGTTTTTTCGAGCCATTCCTGTTGAAAGCGCGGAAAAATTTCACTCACCAGCGGTTCTTTTGCCACGCTAAAGCCATAAACAATGATCGTCGCGTTTTCTTCGTTGGCCGACCGGCGGCGGCATCCCGTGATTTCAAATAGCAAAAACAACACAATCAGCGCTGACCAAAATCCGGATTTCGAGAATTTGTGCTTTGCGAGTTTGGGCATCAAAAACACTTTCGTCCTCAAATTGATACACGCTGACCCGACTTACTAAAATTTGACTTCTGGGGAAAACGAGATTCGTGAGTGTGTTGCTTCGCTCAAATGCTTACTGATCAAGGCAAAAAACCAGCAGGAAGATTGCTATTTGGCAGGAGAAAGGAAATTCGAAGCAATATATAACGTCGAAACGTACCCTGGCGCTGTTTAGCGCGCAATCAAATTTTTCCCCCAAGCCAGCCCAGTTAATCGCCCGTCAGGCCTGACCAGCCCGCACAGGTCAGTACATTCAATTCGTGACTGATTAATGATTGATACGTGACAACGGGCGGGTTATACACGCCCGCTTATGCGAAAGTCAATCTTACATCCCGCGCCTTTTTCAGTGTTTAGCCGGAAATCGGTCGTGATTCAGGCAACTTCATGAAAGATGAATTCCGCATTCTTGTTTTTTGCTTCCCACCCAGCGTCCGCTGCGTTCGTGTTCGCCAGCGGCAACCTGTCGTGTGCAAGGCCAGCAGCCAATGCTGGTATATCCGTCATCGTATAGCCTGTTGTAGGGTAAGTCGTGTTTGACGATGTAGCTCCAAACCTGTGACCGATTCCATCTGGCCAAAGGATGAATCTTTGCCATTTCGTTTCGCGCATTCCATTCGACTACTTTGATGCCAGCGCGCGTCGGCGATTGATCCCGGCGCAGTGCGGCAACCCAGGCTTCAAATCCGGCCAAAGCGCGTTGCAACGGCTCGACTTTTCGAATGCGGCAGCACAGATCGGAATTGGTTTCATAAAGCCGTTCACCGTAAATATTCGCCTGCTCTTCGACCGTCAACATCGAACGCGCTTCGATCAAATTGAATTTGTACCGGTCGCGCAATCGCTCTTTTACTTCGTCAGTGGCGGGAAATTGAAAGCCTGTGTTCAGGTAAATAATCGGCGTTTCCGGCGCAACGCGCATCAAAT
>CAZXHW010000598.1:0-5431 GCA_964639915.1 uncultured Heliomicrobium sp. | reverse complement strand
TTCGCAGTATTTCAAAAACTCATCCGTGCCGAAACGATTGCTTTCCAAATCATCCCACGCCAGGTCTTTGCGCATTGGACGCTGATCTTTCGGCCCGATGCCGTCTTTCCAGTTATACCCTGACGCAAAATTCCCGCCCGGCCAGCGAAGGATCGAGACATTCAGTTGCTTGACGACATCCATCACGTCTTTGCGATATCCGTCCTTGTCCGACAGCGGACTGCCTTCTTCGTAAACGCCGCCGTAAATCATGCGGCCCAGATGTTCGGCAAAATTGCCAAACAGCAGCTTATCAACTTCGCCGATGGTGCGGTCGGTATCTATCTTGATACGGGCTTGCGGCGTTTGCCCTTGCGCGGGGAAGCTGCTGAGCAGCAGACAAGCAATGATGATGGTTGTGCGTATGCGGGTTATGAGTGAACGCATGAAAAAGTCTCCTGTTTTTGATGGTGAAAATTAGTGAGTTGCCAATGCCCAGACGAAACGCACGCCGTCGCTTCCGTCGGGCAATGGGCCGGGGCTATCGCATAGGATTGCCTGCGTTTTTGGATCAATTCTCAGAAAGCGATTTGTTATTAGTGACATCAGCACTAACTCGCCGGTAGGCGTTTCGATCCACTGAAAACTTTGCGCCACGCCGGGTTTTGTTTCTTCCAGTTTGACGTTTCCGTCACGATCAATGCTGATGAATGTACGGCCTGCTTTGAGCGCCACCCGTCCCAGTTTCATGTTAATGACAGTAAAGGCACTGGGCGTACCAGCAGCCAACGCGGTCGCCTGGACAGCCAAGCCGGTCTTGGCTTGGAACGATGTCAGAGCGACTTGTTTGCCAAAGGGGATCGGTCGCATCAAACCGCGCGGATGCGGTTCGTTCACCACCATACTGTCGAAATCTGCGTGGCCACCATTATTGCCTGTGCTGTTGTAAGCAAACAACGAATAACGGATGCCTTGAAACGTCGTCAGTTGAAAGACCATCTCAAAGGGCGCACCGAGTGGCGTGAATCGCTTGCCGTCGAGCGAATAGCTGAACAGCGCGGTTTCGCTCATGAAGTCGCAATCTGCTTTCAGCCAGATCGTATTGACAGTGAGGGCGGAGCGTTCGGTTTTCTTGGTGTACTCGTTGAATTGTGCAATGGCGAAACCCTTGTCGTCGCGTTCAATACCAATCCAAGCGTAAGGCTTGTTTGACAGCGCGAGTCCCGAAACATCGCCGGGCTGTAACGCTGCGACATCAAGCTTGACGACGGGTGATGACTGCGGGCCGATGGCGCGTTGCGTGAGGGTATTGCGTGCTTCCCAAAAGCTTTTGGCGGGCAGCGTGTGCAAGCGCAAAAAACCTTTGCGCTCGGTCAGCGACCATTTGTCATCTACAGGTAAATGATTCCATTGCCAAATCGGCTTGAGCTTCGTCGCCGTGAACTCATTGTTGTGATCGTAAGGCACAGCCGGTTTGTCGTTGTATCCCGTATTCGGTTTGACCCAGGTGCGCGGCGTGCGTTTCAAATTGCCCGGCAAGCCGAAATACGGCCAACCGTCCTGCCACGTAATCGGCGACAGACAAGTCAGTCGTCCGATGGAGTTGTAATCCATCATCGAAAAGCCCCACCACTCGCCCTTGGTCGTTTGAATGATGCCGCCCTGATGCAATGACATTCTGCCGCGCGCCGTCGGGTTAGCCGGAGTGATCTTTCCATCGCGCGTCAGCCCTTTGCCTTTCATCAACCCAAAGTCTTCGTCAATGCTGATGGCCTGGTTGTATTCGTACGGCCCTTCCGGTCGGTCGGCGCGTGCGGCAGGCATGCGCATCGCTCCCATGTACCACGCGCTGGTGATCAGGTACTTGCCGTTGATTTTGTAAAAATGCGAGCCTTCTCCGATGCCTGAACCTTTCGGAATGATGACGCGGTCAGTGCCCGGCACGATGTCCGTCAAATCTGCATTGAGCTGGGCTAGGTGAACGCCTTCGTAACCCCACACCACCCAGACTTTGCCGTCGTCATCGAACAGCACTGACAGATCGTGCAAAGAAACTTTCATCGGCGTGCGCGTCCACGGGCCTGCCGGATTCGCCGCCGTGAACTTTTGCGTCGTCTGTCCGTTCACATTGCTGAAGATGTAATAGGTACCGTTGTGATAACGAAAACTTGGAGCCCAGATGCCACGCCCGTACACATTCTTGCCTTCTTCCAAACGAAACGCCGGCCCCAGATCCAGCTTATCCATCGCGTAAGCAACAAACTCCCAGTTCACCAAATCGCGCGAACGCAAAATCGGTAGCCCCGGCATCGAATGCATTGTCGTTCCGGTGAGGTAAAAATATTCGCCAACGCGGATCATGTCAGGATCGGAAAACTCTTCGTAAAATAGCGGATTCGTAAACGTGCCGTTGCCGTTATCGGCTGTCCACGTTTTCTTTCGGTCTGAGGGTTGCGAATTCGCGGTCATACTCACCAGCAAAAAAACAAGGGTGAGACAGACATAAACGGTGCTGGTCTTTTTCATTCGAGTTACATTTGGAGTTGCGTTTGAATTTTAGTGTCAGCGGGGGCCAGCGCTCACCTCCCCAGGCTAACGGTAAAGTCCTTCAGCGGTTTGTCATCAGCATCAAGAAATCGCGCGCAAAAGTCTGTTGCCCCGCCACCATTCACAATTGCTGCACGAATGATGTTCTGCCCTTTGTTGAGCGTTAATCGTTTGGATACGCCATCGTCAATGACAGCTTGTCGGTCGCCATAAATGCCAATGACTTCTTTGCCGTTCACCCACCAAACCGAAGCGGCGTTGGAACCAATCGCCAGCCGCACGTCTTTCATTTCGCGCGGGCTGTTGATCACTGTCACCGCCCAAAACAAAACGTCAGAAGTTTTCTTGTTTTGCGCCCGCGCAAAGTGAAACAGGTTGACGTTGTAATTCAACGTATCCAACGTGTGCCAAGTGAGTTCATTGTTGCCAACGCTTACTTTGTCGCCGTCCTTCGGCAAAACGGTGAACTGGTTCGAGAAAAGGTCTTTTTTGACGAGCGATTGAACGGCATTGTCTGTCACTCCAGTTGCCGCTATGGGGTCCAGCACGAGCCATCGTTGGATGAACCCGTCCGCCCCTGGCACCTTGGTTGGCGTCGCTGGTTTCGCCAACGTCACGGGCGGTGTTTGAGCGTTCGAGTTGGTAAAAGCGGCAAGCGTTAAAATCGTGGTCACAGTAATAAAAGCAAAGAGTTTGATCGAGTACGTTTTCATGAATTTTCCAGAGTGGTTGCCATTTGCATCACGCGGTAACGGTTGAATTCAGGCAGGTCTTGCGAAGCCCGCCTGAATTCTATACCCGCCATGCGGCTGAGACGCTACTTTGTTTTATGGTGTTTTGATGAGCCAGCGTTGTTTTTCGCTCTTGGGATCGAACTTGGCCAGCGTAGCGAAGCTACTGCCCACTGCCGAAAGCGCGAGCGGTTCTTTTGTGCTGGGAATGGCTTTGGGGCTAATGCGCCAACTGCCATCGGCAAGCTGGTCAAAGCGCCAAAGCTGTTCAGGGCTGCCATTAAAAGTCGGCAGCGCAATCAACTCGCCGCCATCGGTTGCCGTCAGCGTGCGCGTAGTTCCCGCAATCGTAATTTTGAAATACGGCGCGCCGAGATAGCCTCCGCCGTTGGCGACAGGCTCAATCGCCCATTTCTGTTGCGCCTGAAGCATGTAATTGCCCATGCGAATGCCTACATTGCCGGGCGGCCATTTCGGCGAAACTTCCGCGACATCCTGCGTCGGAATCGGTTTGCCAGTTCCAGCAAAAATTCCGCCCCCGGTTCCGGGGCCAGCACTAGGTGGCGGACCTTGCGGGGGGCCTTGTGTACCACCCGCAGGTGGCATCGCCCCCGGCGGAGGACCGCGCCGGACAGGTCTGCCACCGACGGGAAAGCCTTCGACCGCAAGTTCGAGCGCAGTGCCTGTGCGGACAGATTCAAACTGATACGTGCCTGTCTGCAAATTGTCGCCAGCGACCGGCCAGCCGTCTTTCCATTGCAGCGGGCGAATGTCGAGCACGCTGGCTCCGCCTCTGTCCAAATCGGCTTCGTAATGCAGCGAGAACCGCTGTACGCCATTGCCCAAATCAAATAAACCGAAATGACCGGGACCAATGACGCGACCGGCGGACGTGGCAAACAGCTTTCCGCCGCCTTGAATCATGTCTACACCCATGTTGTCTATAAATGGACCGGTGACTTTCTTCGCGCGACCGACGCGAATGTTGTAGCCTGAATCGGCTCCGCGACAGCAACTGCCATGCGTAACCAGCAGGTAATACCAGCCTTCGTGATAAATCATAATCGAGGCTTCGCTGTTGATGGCGATGTTGACCGGTTTGACGGCGGGATTCAGCCGCTTGCCCGTTTTGGGATCGAGTTCCACCAACCGGATGTAGCCGAAATAAGAGCCATAAGTGAGCCACAGCCGCTTGGTTGTGGGGTCGAGCAAAACGCCAGGATCAATTGCGTTGCAGTCTTCGACACCATCGGACGACGCGACTATGCCGCCTTCTTCCCATTTGTAATCGGGCGAATTGGGATCAAGCGATTTGTTGGTCAGCAGAAAAATGTCGGCTTTCGTGACTCCGCTGTTGGCGGCGATATACAGGAAGTATTTGTCGCCGATGTGAATGACATCAGGAGCCAGCCCGCGTCGCGGAAGATTCGGACCGCGACGCCACGTCCAGCCATCATCCGAGATAAGTGTCGCTCCGCCTGTGCCATAGGTGTAATACTTGCTGTCGCATAACACGATGGTTGAAGGATCGTGAATTCCAACTTGACCATCCAGCGCAGAGACAAATGAGTTACTAATGAAGACGGTCGCCACTAAAATGAAACTAACTACCGATAGGATTTTTTTCATATGCATTATGCGTTGGGTACGTTTTTCGATGAGAGTACAGTCAGCGGCTCTCATTCCTACACGCTGCTTTTAAGAGGCTTTCTGGTGAGGGGAGACAGCAAGATTTCATCACCGCGGCCTTTAGCAAGCATCTCGAGCAGATGGGCGAGCAGTTCACGAGCTTCATCGAGGCCCTCGCCCTTCTCCCAATCAAACTCCTTTGGGGAGAAAGGCCAGTTTTCACCAAGGGGCCGCCGCCCAGCCTCCCTTCCGAGGGAATAAATTTTGACAAGTGCTTCTTCGATATCCGGAGGGAACGGGTGAGCACCGTGCATTATGAGATCAGTCAAAGGGTTATCACCATATTTTCCGTTCGGCATTATTTACAGACCTTTCCGAAACACAGATGCTTGCTGAAAAACGGCATCACATAGTTTTGAAACCGCACCGCCACCGCACTGGTGTGCGTGCCTTGATACAGATCAAAGCTGTTCGCAATTTCGTATTTATCCAACACGTCGTGCAGCTTGCCGGAATCAAGCCGCAGCCCGTCCTTGTCCCCGACA
>CAZXHW010000597.1:0-5432 GCA_964639915.1 uncultured Heliomicrobium sp. | reverse complement strand
GCATCCTGCGCCGCGAATTTGAAATGGCGATGGAGCTGACCGGACGAACTTCGATTTCAGAGCTTAATGAATCCGTTCTCTGGGCTTCACTACAGGAGAGAAAACGATGAACGACAAACTGGCGCAGTTCGCCAATCAAAACTACTTGAACATGGAAAGTTACCGCAAAACCGGTGAAGCCATCCGCACGCCGCTGTGGTTCGCTCAGGATGGCGAAGTGCTTTACTTTTACACCGTCGCCCATTCCTTCAAGGTCAAACGGCTGAAGAACAATCCCCGAGTGCGCATCGCTCCATGTGACATGCGCGGCAATTTGAAAGGCGACTGGGTTGACGCCACTGCGCGATTGCTTGATCCATCAGAAGCCAAACACGCAGACGATTTGCTGAATGCCAAATACGGATTGATGAAACGTACGTTGAATTTTTTCGCCAAACTTCGAGGCCACCAGCGAGCCGCATTTGCCATTCAGGTAAATTGAATTCTTTTCTTTCAATTCGACTTCCCATCCTGCGTCGTTCCAAAACTTGACAAATAATCTTTTCAACGTAGTATCGGATTTCGATTCGAAATTCGATACTATCAATCGAATTTATGGCAGACAAAGATCTCTACTCCGGTTTGATTCGCTTACACATTCTCCATCACGCTTGCCAGGAGCCAATTTTCGGCGCTGGCATCATTGAAGAATTGGCGAGGCACGGGTATCGGCTCAGTCCCGGAACGCTTTATCCGCTGCTTCACAGTTTGGAAGAGCGCGGCTATTTGCGATCTTCCGGAAAAAGCGCTGGCGGGCAGGCGCGCCGCGAATATCGCGCGACGCCGAAAGGGCGCAAGGCGATGACTTCGGCCAAGGTGAAAGTCCGCGAGCTGTTTTCCGAATTGCTGGAAGATGAACATCCAGAAGACAGCCCGCTGCGCGAAACCGCCGGAGCCAAAGAGTTAATGAAAGAACTGATCGTGCAATTACGCGATGGCGTGAAGAATGTGGAAGAACCCAAAGCTCAAGCCATGCTCGAAACATCAGTGGAAGTTGTCAGGGGCCTGCTGAAAGCTTTTGATGAATATGAAAAGAAGAACACTTTGTAACCCTACACAAAGGAGAACCTGATCGCTGCAATGAAAACGCCCCCAAGGCTGCCCCTTTTACTGCTCCTCCTTTTGTCCCTTTCTGGCTTCATTGTCTGGGCGCAAGAACCTTCACCACGCCTCTTGAAGCTTGAAGAAGCCGTCGAACTAGCGTTAAAGAACTATCCAGCCATCCGCGCCGCCAAAGCTCAAACCCAATCTACGGAAGCCGGTATTGAACTGGCCAAAACTTCTTTGCTCCCGCGCGCTGATTTGCTATGGCAACAAAACCGAGCAACCAGAAACAACATCTTTGGCCTGCTATTGCCGCAATCCACGTTGCCTTCCATTTCCGGTCCGCAACTCGACACGACAACATTGGAAAGCGCCTGGGGCAGCGCCGCCGGGTTGTTGTTTTCGTGGGAACCGTTCGATTTCGGGTTGCGAAAATCCCAGATCGAATTGGCCAAAGCTCAAAGCAAACAAGCCAGCGCCGCTGAAGCTCTGACGCAACTGGATGTCAGCGCCGCTGCCGCTGATGCGTTTTTGACTTTGTTGGCCACTGAACAAACCGTCCGCGCCGCGCAGGCAAACGTCGAACGCACGGAAACTTTTGCCAAAGCCGTTGGCGTGCTCGTCACAAACCAGCTTCGCCCCGGCATAGACTTTTCGCACGCCGAAGCCGAACTTGCCGCCGCCAGAAACCTGCTTGTCCAAGCCGAACAAACCGCCGAGCTTGCCCGCGTCAATCTGGCGGAAGCAATCGGTCAGGCAGGAACAAAATTGGAAATTGATGCGGGGCCGATGTTGGAATTGCCGCCATCCGTTCCGCCGCCAAGCTTGAACCTTTCGCTTCACCCACTGGCGATGGTGCAAACCGCAGCGATTGACACCGCCAAAGCGCGCGAAAAAGTTTTGGATCGCTCCTGGGTTCCGCGCTTCAACTGGCAATCGGCAGTTTACGGGCGAGGCACTGGTGCTCGCCTGGACGGAACCTTCAATAACAGCCGGGGGTTGTATCCCGACACGTTCAACTGGGCGACCGGCGTGACCATGAGCTTTCCGGTCATGGATTTTTTCGGCATTCGTGCCCGACGCAAAGCCGAAGCGAACAACCTGCTGGCCGAACAGGCTCGGTACGATCAAGTCTTAAACACCCTGAAAGCGCAAGATGCGCGCGCTCGGATTTTGCTCGAATCCACTCGCAAGGTTGCTGCAAACAACGAAATCCAGGTTAAAGCCGCGCAGGAAACTCTGACCCGCGCGAAAGTTCGTTACGAATATGGATTGACCAACATTGTCGAAGTCGCCGACGCGCAACGGCTGGTGGCTCAGGCGGAAATTGACGCGGCTGTGGCGAAGTTGGCCATCTGGCGCGCACTGCTGGCAGGCGCAAAGCTTCAAGGTGATTTGAAGCCATTTTTGGATCAAGCCAAACGCTGATCTTTCAACGCAAAGACGCGAAGTCGCAAAGATATGAAAGAAAGAATAACCCTTTGCGCCTTTGTTGCTTAGCGCCTTTGCGTTGAAACCTATTCCTCAAATTTATGTGGCTGATAAATACGGCGCTTCGTCGCCCGTTCACAATTCTGGTTCTGGTCATCGGCATTGCGCTTGGTTCTGGACTAGCGATCAAACAAATGCCGGTGGACATTTTTCCAAACCTGAACCTGCCGGTGATTTACGTTGCACAGCCTTACGGCGGGATGGACCCGGCGCAGATGGAAAGCTTTCTGGTGTCGTATTACGAGTACCATTTTTTGTACGTCGCCGGGATTGAGCACGTCGAATCGCGCTCCATTCAAAACGTAGGTCTGGTCAAACTCTTCTTTCATCCCGGCACGGATATGAGCCAGGCGCTGTCGCAGGTTATCGCTTACGTCGAACGGTCAAAAGCATTCATGCCGCCGGGAACTGTCAATCCATTCGTGATGCGGTTTGACGCTGGCAGCGTACCGGTTGGTCAACTGGTGTTTTCCAGCGAAACGCGCGGTGTTGGAGAAATTTCCGATCTGGCCTTGTTCCGAGTTCGCCCGCAGTTTTCGACGTTGCCTGGTGTTTCAGCGCCTCCGCCGTTCGGCGGCAACCAGCGCACGGTCATCATTCGCGCCGAGCCGGAAAAGCTGCGCGCGTTTTCGATGTCGCCGGAAGAAGTCGCCAAAGCCATTGCCGCGAACAATGTGATTCTGCCTTCGGGAAACGTTCGCACCGGCGATCTGAACCGCATCGCTCCAATGAATGGCGTCGTCAGCAATATTCAGGAACTGGCCGATGTGCCGATTCGCAACGGCACGGGCACGAACGTTTACGTCCGCGACATTGGCCGAGTCGAAAACGGCAGCGACATTCTGACTGGTTACGGTTTGGTCAACGGTCGTCGGACGGTTTACATCCCTGTCACGAAACGTTCGGACGCTTCGACCGTAGACGTGGTCAACAATGTCGAAGCCGCATTGCCGCGTTTTCAATCGCTGGTTCCCGAAGACATCAAAGTCAGCTTCGAACTCGATCAATCCACCATCGTCAAAAATTCGATTCGCGGTTTGATTCTGGAAGGCGCGATTGGAGCATTGCTGACCGGATTGATGGTGCTGCTATTTCTGCGCAGTTTGCGCAGCGCCTTGATCGTCGTCGTAACGATTCCGTTTTCGCTGCTGGCCGGAGTCGTTGGATTGTGGCTGACCGGGCAAACGATCAATGTCATGACGTTGGGCGGGTTGGCATTGGCCGTGGGAATTTTGGTGGATGAAGCAACGGTTGAAATCGAAAACGTCAACACGCATTTATCCCACGGAGAATCGCCGCGCCAGGCAGCGTTCAACGCCGCGCGGCAAACTGTGGCTCCGCGCTTTCTTTCCATGCTGTCGGTGCTGGCCGTGTTCGTGCCGTCGTTTTTCATGACCGGCGTAGCCAAATCCTTGTTCATTCCACTGACACTTTCGGTCGGCTTTGCAATGCTGGCGTCGTATCTGTTGTCCAGCACGCTGGTTCCTGTGTTGGCGGCGTGGCTGTTACGCAATCGAATCAGTACCGGCAGCGGTGGCAACCGGGTTGAGCCTTTTCATCGCACTCAACAACGCTACGATAGCTTTCTCTCTCGTTTAATGAAACTTCGCTGGCCAATTTTTGCGGCGTACTTGCTGATCGCGTTCGGAGTCATTTTCCTGGTCGGCGGCAGACTCGGCACAGATATTTTCCCTGAAGTTGAAACCGGAATGTTTCAGTTGCGGCTGCGCGCCCCGGTCGGCACGCGCGTCGAACGCACCGAAGTCGTCGCGCTGAAAGCGCTGGAGGCCATTAAAGCCGAAACCGGCGACAAAATTGACATCTCGCTCGGCTACGTCGGCACGCAACCCGCCAGCTTTCCCATCAACACGATTCATTTGTGGATGAGCGGTTCGCACGAAGCCGTCATCACCTTTGCGCTGAAGCCCGGTTCCGGCATTCGCACCAGCGAACTGAAAGAACGACTGAGAAAGAAGTTGCCGGAAGTCATACCCGGCGCTCAGTTGTCGTTTGAAGCTGGTGATGTGGTGACAAAAGTCATGAACTTCGGTTCGGCGACTCCGGTTGAAGTTGCTGTCAGCGGCCCGAACCTTCAGGCCAACCGAGGCTTCGCCGACAAGCTGCTGGCCGAGATGAAAAAGATTGGCAGCCTGCGCGACCTGCAATTCGATCAGGCGCTGGATTACCCAAGCCTGGACATCAAAGTTGATCGCAAACGCGCTGGGCAGCTTGGCGTAACGATGGAACAAGTCGGACGCAGTTTGGTCGCCGCGACTTCCTCCAGCCGATTTACGCAACCAACTTACTGGCGCGATCCGGCCAGCGGCACGGCGTATCAAGTCCAGGTCGAAATCCCGCAAGCGCAAATGAATTCGGTTGAAGCCGTGCAAAGCATTCCCGTCAATGCAGTGGGCGGCGCGCACGCGCTGGCTGGCGACGTGGCCGAAATCAGTTACGGCACAACCGTCGGCCAGTACGACCGGTACAACCAACAGCGAATGGTCACAATCATCGGCAACATCTTCGGCAAGGATTTGGGCAGCGTCAGCAAAGAAATTGATGCCGCCATCAAACGCGCAGGCGAAGTTCCGCGCGGAGTTACAGTCGCAGTTCGTGGCCAGATTCCACCAATGCAGCAAACGCTTTCGGGTTTGCAAACCGGATTGTTGCTGGCCGTGGCGGTGATTTTTTTGCTGCTGACTGCGAACTTCCAATCGTTGCGTGTGGCGTTGGCGATTCTGGCGATGGTTCCGGCTGTCGTGGCGGGCGTCGCAATCGCGTTGTGGCTGACCGGCACAACGCTGAACGTGCAATCGTTTATGGGCGCGATTATGGCGATTGGCGTTTCTGTAGCGAAC
>CAZXHW010000596.1:0-5434 GCA_964639915.1 uncultured Heliomicrobium sp. | reverse complement strand
ATTGAAACGCGGCGAAACTTTCGAACTGTCGGTCAGCTTGCCGTCGCCTTCTGCCTTGCCGCAGCACGGACGCATTGCCGTGCGCTGGACGCTGGAAAAAGCTGACGCTGGCGAATCGCTGCCAACTGTCGCCGGACGAAAAAATGATGCGTTTGGAATTTACACTGCGCCCACTGCTGATTGGCGAAAAGTGCTGCACGCGCTGGATTCGGATTTGTATCTGGTGTATCGCGCGCCGGTCGCTGGACAGTATCGGCTGGAAATTGCGCCCGTCATTGATGAAGCCAACATCTTCGCCACACCAGAAAGCATTCGCTGGCGCGAAGATGGCATTGCTCCCCAAGCCGTTACTTTCCCGAACAAAACGCCCTGGCCAAGCGGGAAAACAGTTCCGCTGAACGTAACAATCAACCCAATTGACCTGAAAGATTCGGCAAAGGTCGGAAGCTTCGTGGAATCCGAACCGAATGACACACCCGAATTGGCGCAGGAAATCACCTTGCCCGAAGGTGAAGGCATTCAGGCGATTCGCATCAATGGCGGCGCTGACGACATCGAATACTTTGATAACGGCAAAGTCGGGAAATCCGGCGATGACTGGTTTCGGCTGAATTTCAACGGCAAAGAACCGCGTTTGCTGACTGCAAACCTGGCGATTCCTGACCACACCTTGGCAGCACAGGTACGCTTTTATGCGACAGACGCTTCCGGCAATCTTGCCGAATACACAGAAGGTCGCAATGAAAACGAACGCGTGCATCAACAAAACGAACAGCATCGCGCAGCCATCGTCCGCGTATTGAAACCCGGCAAAACGTACTTCCTTCGCGCTGAAGCCAACGCTCCCGGATACGAATTGGAATTGCGCGTGTTGAAGCCTGCGCCTTATGACGACCCGCGAATGGCTGTGCGTCAGGCAATGTATGATCACATTGGCCAGGTGGATTCGTGGCTGACAAATCGCCCACGTGGAGCTTCGGTTGAACGCCGCATTCGTGACACCGGCAATTTGATGGGTACGCACTGCATGAGCTGCCACACGCAATCCGGCGTTTGGGGACCAGCCGGGCCGCTGGAAAATGGCTACACGATTGAAAACAAACAAAATTATCGGCGTTTGATCAACGTGATGTATGAATCGCTGCGCCCGACCAATTACCTGAAAGATGCAGCCAACAACACCAGCCTGGCTCCGCTGGATGTGGGCGACGGCCCGGCCGGAACGCGCGTCGCCGGTCATAATGTTTGCACCGCTGAACGAGTTGTTCCTGCGCGCAAGCTGCATTCGATGCAGGCCATTCGCGCAGCCAACCACACGATCCAAACTGCTGATCCCAGCGGCATCAACGCTGCCGGTCCCGGATCGAACGTAGGCCAATCCATCGTTTACAACTATGCCGGAGAAATTTTGCGCACGGCATGGGACCGCACAGGGCATCCGCGGTATCTGGCTGCATTGGAAGAAAAAGCGGATCGAATGCTTAGCGTTTTGCCGCGGTACAGCGACGATCTGTCGAACCGCATAGAGTTTTTCAAACGCTACTTTCCGCAGGATTACGTTGCTCAAAACCAAAAAGCGCGCACGATTTTGCCGACACTTCCGCCTGATCCGAAACCGCAACCGACGCCTACGCCATCAAACGATGGGAAACCGGTTGAGCCACCTCCGGCGCTGTTTCCGGCCTACAAACTGAAATCCGCCGACGAAGCCGCAAAGTTGGCCGAACGTATTCGGGACGTTCTCAAAAAGGACGAAATGCGGTTACGCGCCATTCAAAACGCCGACGGTTCCTGGGGTTTTGATCCAGGCAAAACCGAAGGCGACAAGTGGAAAACCAATGGCGAATACGATCCCGCGCCGACAGCGTTGGCGCTGATTGCCTTTCACGCGCTTGGCTACAACGACAGCGATCCAGCGATTGCACATGGCGTCAAAGCCCTACTGCGAATGCAAGACCCGTATGGCCGCTGGAACAAAAACGCGCTGACAGGTTTTGTCACTACCAGTTACGCGCTGCACGCGCTATCGCGGCTCTATCCAGAAAAGCCGGTCAAACCGACGCGCGCGCAGTTCACAGCTCGCGCGGGAGAATCTCTGACGGAAACTATCGCCCGCGTTCGCGCTTTGTCTCATTCGGACGATCCTGCCCTGATTGATTTGATGATTCAGGCTTCGACACACACCAGCCCGCAAGTCCGCGTCTGGGGAGCAATGGCTTTGGGCGCAGTCCATCACGAACGCGGCGTGCCTTCACTAGTCAAGCTGATGGGCGATCCTATCAAGATGGTTCGCGATGCGGCAGCGTGGGCGATGGAACAAACTCTGCTCGACGACAAAGGCTTCGGTGCAGTGTTTGTCGCGTTTGAAACCGGCAGCGACTTGACGCGCGAAAGCATCGCCAAGGCCTTGGGCATGCGTGCCGATGCCGTTCTGACCAAGCCGAGTTTCAGCAAACAGCGGCTGACGGCATTGCTGGATCGCGCGATCAATGACGACAAACACCCGGCGGTTCGTGCCTGGGCCGCGCGTGCCGCCTGGCAATGGTGGATTTGGAATCCGCCTGTCCGCGAAGCCATCAACCAAGCCTGGACGAAAAAACTGCTGACCACCGAACCAAATGCGCTGGTCGAAAATACGTTCCGTTACCAAAGCCACGCACTATTTGTCGTCAACGGCCACAAGGCCAACGGCAGCGAAGAGCATCAGTACAAAGAACTGGCCGGGTTGTTCAAAACGCTGGAACAGAAACTGGATGACGCTGCGCTGACTGACGCGGTGAAAGATCGGCTGGCGCGTCGTCTGGTTTCGATTTCCGCGACGTTTTATGCCGCTGCCGGAGGCGACGGTGGCCCTGGGCAAATGGGCTACATCACTGCGAACAGCACCGAAATGATGGGCAAAGCCGTTTTGCGCGTTTGGGGAAAAACCGATGCGGCGAACATTCCCGAACTTCGTTTGTTGATGGAAGGCGCGGCCAATGTCGCGTATCAACCCTTGCAGGACAAAGTCATTGATTATTCCACGCACGGCCCTGAAGTGCTGCGAACACTGGCTGCGGCCGCCGTCAGCGACCCCAGTGCCGTGACTTTGCCCGCCGTTCAGGAAAAGGTCGAACCGCTGGTCGAACAAATCGTTCGCGCTGCGCCAGATTACGACCGTCGCCAATCGCTGGCGCAACCTGTGCTGCGGTTGTTCAGCCGAGCCAAATGGGCAGTGCCGAAAACCACCGAACAACGCGAACTGCTGTATCGCTTGTTAATTCCAAAACAGACCACAGACCCAAGCGCCGCCGAGCTCAAGAAAATTATTGATGCCGCCGAAGCCGCCGTGCGCCCCATGGGTTTGCCCGACGCCGATTGGTATATTGCTGACCGAATGGGCGCGATGCTGGCCACGAACACAGATTTGCATACGCCTGATCTACTGCGCTTCCTTCCCGGCGCTTCGAAAAACCCACTGACGGCGCATTTCTGGCTTCCAAGCGCTGCCTGGGTGGCTTCGTTTGACGATCCAATTCCCGAAGTTGACGGCTCCACCAAACAACCCCTTTCGCCAGAACTGGCTGCCGCGCGAGCGCGCGCCGTAGAGTTGTTTGTGCAAATGCTGCAACCTTCGACGCCCGTCATGAGCCGCAACATTGCCTTGCGACTGGCGAATACCACGGCGTTGCGCCAAGACCCGACAGTGCAAGCCGCGCTCAGAAATCTGGTGGAAACTGAAAAAAACAACGTCGCGCGCAATGCATTGAAATACGCCGACGCGCAAACCTGGATGGCCGAATTGCAAGAAGCTGTAAAGAAAGAGCCGCTAGCAGCGGGGCTGAAAGATGCCCAAGGCCAGCCGAATCTTTCGCCGCAATTCATTGCCAGCTTCCGGTATTTCGGCGATTACGTTGCGCCGGAACTCAATCGCGATCAGCGTATGGACACCATGTCCTGCATGAAATGTCACGCTGTCGAAGGCCGCGTGCCTTCGATGGGTTTGCAAGGGCCAGACGGCAACGGATTCTGGACAATTCAAAACATGCTGAAGAACTATTTGACCCTACAGCAGCGCGTCAACGTCGCCGACATCGAAACCAGCAAGCTGTTGCGCAAACCGCTGAACGTCCAAACCGGCAAGGAAGACGGCCATCAGGGCGGTCGCCGCTATACGCCGTCGGAGCGTGGCTACCAGATCATCCGGCGCTGGGTGCTGGACCAACCGCGCGTGATGCAATCCACCAGCGGGCCTGCCAGCAGCAGTAATAGATAGTCCATCGCCGTTAATGCGTCTGTGTAAACGAATGTGGGTTTCTTTTTGAGGTAGCGATGAACGGCTTGAACGACGCCACAGAGTTGAATCTTTGGCTCAATGAACACGAAATTGACACATCTTTCTGGGGCGTTGGCGTTGCCAAATCCGTTGAAGATTTGTGGGCGGAAATTACCAGCGGCGAATCAGTTCTTCTTGCCGCGCCGCCGTTGCGCGTCGTTCAAGTCGTAAACGTCATTATTCGCAACGGAAACAAGATGCTGATCGAAGGCGAACAGCAATTTCGGGGAAACCAGAATCGTTACCGAGGGATTCCTTTGTCGGAAAAGATGAAGCCGGGCGAAACTCCCGTCGGAGCCGCGTTAAGAGGAATTGAGGAAGAGCTCCGCGTCAAACGAGAACGAGTGACCATCTTCGATTCCAGCTCTGAACCGCAAACGACACTAAGAGAATCCCCCTCGTTTCCGGGTCTGCGCTCTCAATACAACGTCCATACCGTAGAAGTTCAAATTGAAAATCTTCCGGATCAAACCTTCTGGACCGACGAATTGCCTGAAAACAGTTCCGATCCAGTCAAACGCCACCAATGGCAGTGGAAAGTTGTCGCACCATGAAATTCCATAAAATCAATTCTCTACAACTGACTCGCCGTGAATTGTTACGTGTTGGCGGGCTCAGCCTGGTTGGTGGATATCTAAATGCCTTCCGCCCTTTCAATGTTCGCGCGGCACAGAAAGTTCAGCCGATGGCGACGGCTCGGCAGGTGCTGTTCGTCAACATTGACGGCGGCATGAGCCAGATAGACACCCTGGATGCCAAGGAAGGCCCGTGGACGCCGAAGTACTTCGATATTCGCAGCTTTCCAAACGACCTGAAACTGCCGTTTGGCGTCATGCCGAATCTGCCCGGCGTGCTGGATAAAATCACTGTCGTGCGTTCCATGGCGGCTTGGGATGTGGTTCACGGACGCGCGCAGTATTACATCCAAACAGGACACCCGCTGAATCTGGCTTTGTCGAAAGAAGTTCCTTCCATCGGAGCGGTGGTTTGTCACGAACTGGCCAAGCAGCGAAAAGCCAGCGATTCATTGCCGCCGTTTATTCTCATGAATAAGGCAGGCAATCAGGCGGGATTGATCAATCAGGGGATTATGTCCGCCGAGTTAGCGCCAATCAGTTT
>CAZXHW010000595.1:0-5444 GCA_964639915.1 uncultured Heliomicrobium sp. | reverse complement strand
ATCCTGGTCGGCGCTGGGACGATTGCTTGACCCGATCACGCAAGACGCTTGCGCCTTTTATGAAGACCATTCGTTGTTTGACGATTTCACTGGTGTGGTACTTGATGTGGAAGAAGGTCGCCGTATTGGCCAGGCGCTGGGAAATTCCAAAGCCGTCATTTTGCGAAACCACGGTTTGCTGACCGTTGGCAAAACCGTTGATGAAGCCGCCTGGTGGTTCATCACCATGGAGCGCAGTTGCCATGCGCAACTTCTGGCCGAAGCCGCAGGCGAGCCGTATTTCATTTCTCCCGAAAGCGCCAAAATCACCAGCCAGCAAGTTGGCTCTACGCTTGCCGGATGGTTTCAATTTCAACCGCTTTACGCCCGTATCGTCAAAGAGCAGCCCGATTTGCTCGAATAATTCTTCATGCTTTTCGTCATTAACCCAACTGCGGCGCGTGGCCGAGCAAGTCGGGAATGGAGTAAAGCTCAGCTTGAACTCCGCAAACGCGGCGCCATTTTCAAAGAACATCTAACTACACGTCCCGGCGAAGCCTGCGAATTCACTCGACAGGCTTTGCTTGCGGGTGAAGTGTGCGTGATCGCGGTTGGCGGAGATGGGACGCTTAACGAAGTTGTCAGCGGCTATTTCGACAAATGTGGCCAGCCAATCAATCCGCAGGCTTCGATTGGGCTATTGCCTTGTGGGACAGGTTCAGATTTCCGCCGTTCGCTTGGTTTGAACAATCGGGAAACGGCTTTGCAGGCAATCGTTTCTGGCAAAAGCCGGTTAATGGACGTGGTGAAAATCGAACTGACTGGACAAGACGGTCAGCCAGTTTCGCGGTATTCGGTCAATGTCATCAGCTTCGGTTTGGGCGGGGAAGTTGTGAATCTGGTGAATTCCTGGCGAAACGTGTGGCCGCCCTGGATTGGCGGCCACACACGGTTTGTATTGGCTGCGCTAAAGGCTCTGAAGACTTATCACAATCATCGGATTCGGATTTCGTTTAATGACGGCCAGAAAGCCAAAGAAATCTGTTCGAACTTTCTGGTCGCCGCCAATGGTCGCTTTGCCGGAGGCGGCATGAAATTCGCTCCTCAAGCCAAATTCGATGACGGATTGATGGATATAGTGTTGATAGATAAACCCGATCGTCTGGACATCCTCAAAGAATTGCCAAGAATTCGTTTTGGCTGGCATTTGCGAAACCCAAAAGTGAAATTGCTGCGAACTCCCTCCATCGTCATCAGCGCATCCAAACCTTTGCCGATTGATGTTGATGGCGAATCCGTCGGGGTTACGCCTGCAAAACTGACTATCCAGCCTTCTGCCCTCCGATTTGTGATTTAGTCCCTGCTTGATACTGCGTGACGTTGAATTCGGTAGGGGACGAATGCTGCTTGATTGGTGGTCATGCATTGCTGGAAGTGATCTGTGGATTTTCACCTGCTTGCGAATCGCCTTGTGTAACCTTCCGCTTTTCTGGGGAAATTGGGCCAAAAATTATCTCAAAAGCTCTTCAAATTACTGGTATGAATCTTGAGTAGAGAAAGGCGGAAAGCGCTTTAGAAAGCGCACGTGATTACGGTGCCTGAACGTTGCAGTGTTTTAGTTTGACTCCGCCGCACTTGTCGTCAGGTGTGAAAATAAATCATGCAGTTTTCGCGGAGGAGAAAATCATGACCCGAAAAGTAATCAGTCTGATTGTTTGCGCCCTGGGAATGATGTTTGTTTTGTTTGTCGCATCGTCGTTTGATGTGTCAGCCCGTCAGAAAGTGACAAGAACAGCAGAGGGCATAAGCTGTTTCTACAATATTGCGCAAGCTGCCACGGTGTTGATGGCAAAGGCGGCGGTCCTGCCGCTCCATCATTGAAAGGCACAGTTACGGATTTGACGCGAATCCCTAAGGTAAATGGAAAATTTCCGGGCTTGCACGTGATGCACATCATTTCCGGCGACAAAGAAGTCATCTCTCATGGCAGCAAGGAAATGCCTGTTTGGGGCCAGGTCTTTAAGGAAAAGAAAGGTGAGGCCTCTGCAAAAGTGGACATTTACGCCTTGCAGGAATACATCGAATCTATCCAGCAGAAATAACCCCTAGCTATTTAGCAGGGATTTTCGCTGACGAAGCAAAAGCCGTGATTCAGGCAAGCCCACAACATTGCCTGGATCACGGCCCTTTGATTTGCGAAAAGCGTTCACCAGCTTTTCAATCTTCAAATCGCTGGGAGTTATCCAACCTTCTTCCTGAAACGCAGGGCAGCGACCGTAATCATCCAAATGCTCATTGCCGTTAGAATCAAACCCTGTTTCCACAAATCCTGAAACTCTGCGCCACGAAGAATGACGCCGCGAAAGATCTGAATCAGATAAGTTGTTGGAATGATGCTGCTGATCCATTGAAAGATTTGCGGCATCGTATCTATCGGAAAGATGTAACCCGACAGAAAAATCGAAGGCATCATCGTCCCGAAAGCCATCTGCGTCGCTTCCTGGTAGGTTTGCGCGCGCGTCGAAACCAGCAATCCAAATCCGAGCATCGTCAAAATGAAGGGCGCGACCAATAGCATCAGCAGCAGAATACTGCCGCGAATCGGCACGCCAAACGCCCAGCGCATGAAACTTAGCAGGATCAATAATTCCGCATAAGCAACGACAGCGTAAGGCACAACTTTGCCGATCATTAATCCCAGAGGTTTGACCGGCGTCATGTACAACTGGTCCAAGGTGCCGCGTTCACGTTCGCGAACAATGGTGATGGCCGTCATCAGCACAGTCATCATTTGCATCAGCACAGCGATCATTCCGGGAATCAAAAAATTCGCCGATTTGGAGTCCGGATTAAAGAGAATCTTCGGGCGCGATTCGATGGGCAAAGTTTGTCTGGCCGATGTCACACTCAGGTTGCGCTCCAAGGATTCGCGCAGGGCAATGGCGTTGGATACGTTGAGTGCTTCGCCCGCTACGGAGGAATCCGATCCGTCTACTAGAACCAAATAGCTGGCAGTTTGACCGGCCAGCAAACGCCGCGAATAATCCGGCGGAATTTTGATGCCAACTTTTGCGCGGCCAGCAATCACTTCACGGTTCAATTCTTCTTCGGAAAACACATACGTCACGATTTTGAAATCGTCGGAGTTCACAAAACGATCCAGCAAGCGGCGGCTTTCCTGCGTTTGCGCCGCGTCATACACCGTCGTCGGAATTCGCCGAACGTTGGTATTGATGGCAAAGCCGATCATAAACATCTGAATCATCGGCATGATGACGGTGAAAAACAGCGCCATGCGGTCGCGGCTGATGTGAATCGCCTCTTTGCGAAGCACCGGAATCAATCCGTTGAACGGATTGCTGCGAACAATTTGTTTGTCGGTATCAGGAGCTTCCATTCGGCTATTCCTTCAATGAATTGGTCAGGGTGACAAACACGTCTTCCAGCGAGGGTTTGATCGGCAGCAGATCGGCGTCAGGGAAACCATCGGCCGCCAGATCAGCTTTGACTTTATCCAGGCTGATTTGATCTTCCATCAGCAGGTGGATTGACTGGCCGAAAATTGTCGAGCCACGAACATAAGGCTTGTGTTTGATTGCAGCCAGCGCGCTGGATGTATGGCTGGTATTGATTTCAATGCGACGGGTTCCGGGCGGCGAAACTTCCGGAATCTCTTTTAACTCGTCCGGCGTGCCGTTGGCGATCAGCTTTGACAGGTAAATGTATCCGACACGGCTGCAACGTTCGGCTTCATCCATATAGTGCGTGGTGACGAAAAAGGTCACGCCTTGCCCCGACAACTCAAACAGCAAATCCCACAAATCGCGCCTTGCCACAGGGTCAATGCCTGCCGTCGGTTCGTCCAGAAACATCAGCTTTGGTTCGTGTATGAACGCGCAAGCCAGCGCCAGCCGTTGTTTCCAGCCGCCGGAAAGTTTTCCCGCCCGGCGATCCAGATACGGCTCAAGATGCGTCATGGCAATTGCATCGTCTTTTCGTTGTCGCAAGTAATTACCGCGAAGCCCATACACGCCTGCGTAAAATTCTATGTTTTCCCGAACAGTCAGGTCTTCGTACAGGCTGAACTTTTGTGACATATAACCGACGTGCTGGCGAATTTCGTCCGCTTGTTTTACGCAATCCATCCCCAATACTTGACCGCTGCCTTCGCTTGGCAGTAGCAAGCCGCATAAAGCTTTGATCAAGGTCGTTTTACCTGATCCATTTGGCCCCAGAAATCCATAAATTTCGCCTTGTTCAACAGAAATAGAAACTCGGTCAACGGCAGTAAATTTGCCAAAGCGAATGGTTAAGTCTGTAGTTTTAATTGCTTGCATTGTGGAGTAATCAGTAGTCGTTCTCCCGACTACTTTTCAAGAGTAACGTCAGCCGCCATTCCCGGCTTCAACTTGCCTTCGCGATTGTCAATGTGGACTTTGACGCCGAAAACCTGATGATTGCGCTCATCACGGCTTTGAATGTTGCGCGGAGTGAATTCGCCCTGTGAGTTAATTTGTTCAACCACGCCGTCGAATAACTGGTTATTGGAAGAATTCGAATCTACTTTGATTTTGGCTTTCTGGCCGACTTTGATCGTTCCGAGCAGCGGTTCGGGGATGAAGACGCGAACGTAAATCTGGTCTTTTTCCAGCAGCCGCGCGACAGTTTGGTTCGGCGTTAGTAAATCGCCGGGGCGGACGCTCAGCACTTCAACCGTTGCCGCTGCGGAAGCTTTGACTTCGCCTTCTTCAAGCTGAACTTTGATTTGCTCCAAGCGGGCTTGGGCTTCGGCCAGTTGCGCGCGCGCGTCCGCGATTTCTTCAGTGCGAGGCCCAGCCAACACCAATCGTTCCGCCTCCTGCGCTTGGCGAAACCGCTCTTCGGCGGCGCGAATGTCTTCTTTGCGGCTGCCATTCAGCAACAAATCCAGCCGTTTCTTTTCCGCATCGCGGCGAGCGCGGACGTTATCCAATCGGAACTTGGCTGAATCGAATTCTTGCTGAGAAATATCGCCCGATGCCCGCAACTTTTCAGTTCGTTGAAATGCGGCATAAGCACTATTCAGATCAGCTTCAGCAGCGGCGACTGAAGCGCGTGCCTGTTCAACTTCTTCCGGGCGAGGCCAGGTTTTGACGGAATCCAGAGTCGCGCGCGCGGTTTCCGTGGCGGCTCTGGCCTGCGCTTTTTCTTCCGGGCGAGCACCGTGTAACAGTCGTTCCAAGCGTGCCTGTTGTTGTTCAATTCGGGCTTCGGCCTGGTTTTTTTGCGTTTGTAATTCGGCAATGTCGAACCGGACAAGCGCTTGGCCGACTGTCACTTCCTGACCTTCTTCGACCAGGACGGCTTCAACGCGCCCACCAGCTTTTGATCCAACGCGAATTTCACGTGTTTCAATCGTGCCTGAAAACACAGCGTCATTTTTTTTGCCAAACCCAAAGCTTTTGCCGTCGCAATTGATGCAGACT
>CAZXHW010000594.1:0-5449 GCA_964639915.1 uncultured Heliomicrobium sp. | reverse complement strand
AACCCGGCTAATCCGGATGGCAGTGACACCGGACGAACGATGATTTGCCAGAATCAAGTGAATGGCATTTCCTTGGGAGGGGACAGTGGCGCGCCGGTTTTCAGCCTGGAAACGTTGCCAGGCGGCTTTACTGGTGTCAGGCTGCACGGCATTCTTTGGGGCGGCAGTGGTCAGGGCAATAATCAAACGTTCAGTTACAGCTCGCTTTGGCACGTGGATCAGGATCTGCAATCCGCCGGCGCCGGTAAGTTGAAGGTTTATGAAGGCGATAACCCCAGCAGCGTTCCGATGGTCAAAATCCGCAAGCCGTCCAACAACAGCACGGTCGGACTTGATGGAGACAACATCGTTAGTTTCGAAGCCGAAGCGGTGGATTACGAAGACAATGATCTGCAATTTGCCTGGACTTCCAGTGTGGAAGGACCGCTGGGGTTCGGTAAGAAAATTCCTTTCACCTTCACTACTCCCGGTCAGCGTCTGGTAACGGTAACGGTTACGGACGACGAGGGGCAGACCAAGAAAGACACAATCACGATCACCGTCGAGCCGAACACGCCGCCGAAAGTGAAGATTCTGACTCCGGAAGCGAACAAGCAACTTTTCACCGGAATTACCTATAACTTCACAGGGGAATCCAGCGATCCCAATGAAATCGGCGGTGTGTTGCCGTGCAGCAGTCTTGCCTGGATGTACAAGAAAGTTGGTTCTCCAGCCACGGTTGCGATTGGAAATGGTTGTAGTGTTCCAGCCAAGTTCCTGAGCACTGGCGATTACACCATCACGCTGAAGGGAACCGATTCGCACGGCGGTTCCGGCACAGCTTCCGTCAACATCAAACTTGTTGCACCGCCAGTCAGCGGGCCGCCGGTTGTGACGCTGATTAGCCCGCTGGATCAAAGCCTGTTGTATGGCGATGTGGCGGTTACGCTGAAAGGGATTGCTTACGATCCCGATGGCAAAAGCCCGCTGAAGTATGAATGGGCTATCAATGACAATGGCAATTACAAGGTGTTTGCAACCGGAACGGCAAACAATAATCAGCAGTTCAATACTGTTTGGACTCCAGCCCAGACTATTCCACATAGCTGCAAGACGTATCAGGTGACATTGACTTTGATTGTGACAGATGCAGATGGCCAAAAATCAACTAACCAGAGAACGCTCTTTATCAATTATGGCCCGTGCTAAATAACCACGTGTCTAAACAAGCGAAGGGCTTCTGATGCTCTTAAATGTCGCGAATGAACCTCAGGCGAAAAGCCTGGCGTTCATTCGCGGCTCGCTTTTTACAGCCGCAGCATTTGCGTTGACTCGCTTTCCGCCATTTCAGTACACTCCGCGCCACCCAATGAACAAGTCACAAGTTATTTGATCGAATAGGTTTTCGTAGAAAACTGCCCCGCCACCACCAGATTCAATCCCCATTTGATTTCAGGAGGCGTTCGGTGATCTTTACACACACTCGCTCTTTCACACGATTTTTGTTTCTGAGCAGGTTTGCTCTGCCGCTGTTAGGGTTGGTTTTTCTGTTGTTGCCACTTTGGCTACAAGTTTTGACAGCCGCGAAATCATCACAAAACAACGATTCGATCCTGCTGAATGCAGGTTCGATTGACACGTCGCGCCAACGGGCCCAGCTGGCAGTTGACGGCGGAAAACGATTGCGGCTGATTCAATTTGCCGGAGCTATCCAACCCGAATGGCACAAAGCGTTGTTGGCTTCGGGCGCGGAAATCGTCAACTACATTCCCAACAATGCCTATCTGATTTATGCCGACGCGGAAAGCGTTGAGAGCTTGCAGAACAGCCAGGTTGCGGTTCAGTGGTTGGGCGATTACCTGCCAACGATGAAAATTTCACCAAGCGCCGCAGCCTTCCCCTCCAGCGCCGATCTGAAAGACAACCTGTACGCGATTCAATTGATTGCAGACGCCGAAGCGAATCAAGGGACCTTGAACCTGCTGAAGCAAATCCAGCTTGTTCCCGCAAAGCAGCAAACGCGCATTGCGCACTTCGTCAATTTGATTGTCGCGTTGGCACCAATGGCGGTCGCGCAAATTGCTGAACGCGAAGATGTCATTTCGATCACACGCTACAAAGTTCCTCGCCGGTTGGATGAACGGC
Source organism: uncultured Heliomicrobium sp. (assembly GCA_964639915.1). Taxonomy (GTDB): domain Bacteria; phylum Acidobacteriota; class Blastocatellia; order RBC074; family RBC074; genus RBC074. Next base: position 3,325 of record CAZXHW010000594.1, on the reverse strand, counting down.
AGGCTCAAATCCTGGCCGGAAACCTGAACGGAACGCAGCCAGCAGCGGGCGATTATCTGGCGTACCTTGCTGCAAAAGGGTTCACGCAATCGCAATTTACAGCGTCGAATTTCGTCATCAACATTTCAGACAGCGGCATTGATAACGCGACGGCTTCGCCCAACCATTTCGGCTTATACCTTGGCGGCAACAAGGCCAACGCCAGCCGGGTGGCCTACAACCGCATGATCGGAACTCCCAGCGGGCCAGGCAGCACGACGACGGGTTGTGACGGGCATGGCACGATCAATTCGCACATCATCGCCGGGTTCATCCCCAATGGAGCGCCGTTCAATGCCTTTCCGCATGTTGACGCTTCGGGCTTTCGGTATGGGCTTGGCGTCGTTCCGTTTGTCAAAGTCGGCTCTTCCGTCATCTTCGACAATTCGACAAACTTTTTGGGTGATTACACCTTCCCGGATTTCGTAGAACTGGAATCGAAGGCGTACAACGACCGCGCGCGGATTTCTTCCAACAGTTGGGGCGGAAACACCAACGGCGAATACAACTTTGACGCGCAGCTTTACGATTACCTGACGCGCGACGCGCAACCCGCCAACGCGCCGTTTCCAGCCGCAGGCAATCAGGAACTTGTGACAATTTTCGCGGCGGGCAATTCCGGGCCGATGGCGACAACGGTTGCACCGCCCGCTTCGGCAAAAAACACTTTGTCAGTGGGAGCTTCGGAAAGCGTCAATCAATTCGGCGGCCCGGACAAATGCACCACCGCCGACAGCGAAGCCGACAGCGCTAATGACCTTTCCATTTTTACCAGCCGAGGACCGACGATAGACGGTCGCCGCAAACCGGAAATCGTTGCGCCAGGCACGCACGTCACCGGCGGCGTGCTGCAAATTCCAAATCCTCCTGCCAACGGTCAAGCCGAAGCTTGTTTCATCGGTCAGGCGGTTTGCGGAGGCCCGCCGACCAGCCCGAACTTTTTTCCGCCAGGCCAGCAGTTTTATACGGCTTCGTCAGGAACCAGCCATTCGACGCCTGCGGTTTCCGGAGCCGCCGCGTTGGCCCGCCAGCGATTCATCAACGAAGGCTTGGCCGTTCCTTCACCCGCCATGACCAAAGCCGCGCTGGTCAATTCCGCGCGTTACCTGACCGGAACCGATGGCAATGACAATCTGTGGTCGAACGTGCAGGGAATGGGCGCGGTCAATCTGAATTCGTTTTTCGAGCCGTTCACCGTGCCAACGTTGTTGCGCGATCAAGACCCTGTTGATCTGTTCACGGCTTCTGGACAGGTGCGAACGATCAATGGAACCGTCAGCAATTCATCGAAACCGTTTCGCGTGACGTTGGCCTGGACGGATGCGCCGGGTTCAACAACTGGTTCCGCTTGGGTGAACAACCTGGATCTGGAAGTCACCATCGGCGGCCAAACCTATCGCGGCAACCATTTCAGCGGAGCATTTTCGACGCCGGGCGGCGTGGCCGACGATCGCAACAATCTGGAAAGTGTCTTGCTTCCGGCGGGAGTTTCAGGACCGTTCAGCGTGCGAATCATTGCCACGAACATTGCTGGCGACGGATTGCCAAACAACGCTTCGTTGCTGGATCAGGATTACGCGCTGGTGGTGTTCAACATGGCCGAAGCCTTGCAGCCAATTGTGGATGCCGCTGGCGGAAGCGTCGCCATCGAAACCTGTTTGCCCGCCAACGGCGCGATTGATCCTGGCGAAAACGTGACGGTTAACTTCACGCTGAAAAACATTGGCCGTTCAGCAACGACGAACCTGACGGCGACGCTGCTTTCCGGCGGAGGCGTCATCAATCCCAGTTCACCGCAAAATTATGGAGCGATTCCGCCAACCGGTGGAACGGCCATGCGTGCGTTCAGCTTTCGCGCCAGTGGCGCGTGCGGCGGACAGCTTTCCGCGACGATGCAGTTGCAGGATGGCGCGGCTTCGCTGGGTTCGGTTCTATTCAAGTTCACGCTTGGCGCGGTGCAGATTCAGAACCAGACGTTTAGCAATCCGGCTTCGATCAGCGTTCCTGCTTTTGGAGCATCGAATCCGTATGCTTCGACAATCAATGTCGCCGGAATGAACGGCGTCGTGACCAAAGTCATCGTCACGATCAACGGTATCGCCCATACGAGTCCTGATGATTTTGACATTCTGCTTTCGTCGCCGGACGGACGGCGAATGTTGTTGATGTCGGACGTGGGCGGAGGCAATGATATTTCGGGGGTGACGCTGACGTTCGACGACACAGCGGCGGCGTTGGATAACTCCGCAATCATCACATCGGGAACGTACAAGCCGACGAATTTTGGCGTGAACGACGTGCTCAGCGCGCCTGCTCCGGCTGGACCGTATGCCGATCCGCAGCAGCTTTCGACTTTCAACGGCGCAATGCCCAATGGCGATTGGAGCTTGTGGGTTTACGACGATTTGAATGGAAACAGTGGACAAATCACTGGCGGTTGGAGTTTAACGCTGACGACGTATCAAACGATTTGCTGCATTCCACCTGCCTGTCCAACTATCACGGTTGGCCCGCCAACCATTCAAACCGGAACGGTCGGCGCGTTTTACAGTCAATCGTTTTCTCAAGTCGGCGGTGCGCTGCCCGTCGCTTTCAGCCTTACAGGAGCGCTGCCGAATGGATTGGCGCTTACAACCGCTGGCGTGCTCGGCGGCACGCCGACCGAAAGCGGCAGCTTTCCCATCACGGTTACGGCAACGGATTTCAATGGATGTTCGGGCAGCAACAACTACACGCTGGCGATCAATGCGCCGGTCAACAATGGATTGAAGTTTTATCCATTGGCGCATCCGGTGCGATTGCTGGATACGCGGGTTGGCGCAACAGGCTGCGACGCGCCGGGAGCGATGATTGCGGGTGGGACTTCGCGGACGCAGACGGCGGCAGGCAGAACGTGCGATGGATTGACGATTCCTGCAAACGCCAAAGCGCTGACGGGAAATATCACGACCGTCGAATCCGGTGGAGGCTTTCTGACGCTGTATCCTAATGGCGTTGCCAGACCGCTGGTCGCGAATTCCAACTTTGCGGCGAATCAGGTCTTGAACAATGTGTTTACGGTTGGACTGGGCGCGAACGACGGAGCGTTCAAAATCTACGTTGCCACCAACACCAACGTTGTTGTGGACGTCACGGGTTATTACGCGCCGCCTTCGGCCAGCGGCTTGTATTTTCATCCGCTGCCGCATCCCGTGCGCTTGCTTGATACGCGAACAGGACAAACGGCTTGCTTCACGCCGGGAGCTTTGCTGACGGCAGGTTCGACCACGACGCAGCTTGGCACGAC
>CAZXHW010000593.1:0-5465 GCA_964639915.1 uncultured Heliomicrobium sp. | reverse complement strand
AATTCAGGATCATCTCGACGCAACCATCGGGCAAAAGTCGCTGTGGCGAAGCAGTAATCGGCTCTTCACCGTTTTCCAGCAACCAAATGCACTCAATGTGTGTGGCTAGAATTGGCGCAACCTTGTGTTCACGATAACGCATATGCTTGACGGAATTTATCTACTGGTTGACCCGGACCATCGCCATTGACGATACCACAGCGGAAATTTAGCCGCACATATTCTGCTGAAGAAAAGACCTACGGGAATCGAGTTCATGCGAAAAGCAAAATCGTTAAAGGCCAGAAAACCAAACGGCTATAGCGTTGCGTACTTGTCTGGCGATGAGGTCTAATACGGAGCATCTTCGAATCAAAAAGTTTCGACAACCTAACAATTACAAGGAGACAAAACGATGCTCAAGAAATTACTAGGGCTAAGTTTGCTGGCGTTGATGCTGACAGTTTCAGCATTGGCGCAACAAACAGCTCAACCAGCGGGGCAAACTGCCCCTCAACCGCCTGCGATCAAAACTCACTTAAAAGTCGGTGACGTCGCGCCCGAATTTAATTTGCCGGGCACGGATGGCAAGACGTACAAATTGAGCGATTTCAAAGGTAAAAAGACTGTCGTGCTGGCCATTTTTGTGCTGGCCTTTACCGGTGGCTGAACGCGCGAAATGAAGCAATATCAGGCTGATATTGCGAAATTCACCGACGCAGACACACAAATTTTCGGCCTCAGCGTTGATAGCGTTCCCGCTCTCAAACATTGGTCGGAGGAATTGGCTCCTGAAACCAAAGGGTTGTCGTTTCCAATGCTCAGCGATTTTAAGCGCACGGTTGTCAAACAATACGGCGTTTTCAATGAAAACACCGGCTTCGGCATGCGCGCGACCTTCGTGATTGATAAAGAAGGCATCATTCGCCACGTCGAAGAAGGCACTTCCGCTGTGAATCCGGCGGCGGCGTTTGAAACATGCAATATGCTGAATAAGAAGAAGTCGTAGTTGTTAAATTCATTTGGGGAGCGTTCGCGAACAATAGGCAACGCCTTCGGTTCGAGGACGCTCCCCAAATCTTGTCGGAGCTTCTGATGACCATTTCCACAGGCTCACTTATCGCACGGTATCGTATTCTGAACAAAATTGGCGCAGGCGGGATGGGCGAAGTTTATCTGGCAGAGGATTCATCGCTGGGCCGCAAAGTCGCTGTCAAGGTTTTGCCGGAACAGTTCACACAAGATTCAGATCGAGTTCGGCGCTTTGAGCAAGAAGCGAAATCTGCATCCTCGCTGAATCATCCAAACATCATCACAATTTACGAGGTCGGCCAACATGAAGGCTTGCACTTCATCGCCACTGAGTTCATCGAAGGCGATACGCTGCGTCAGCAGATGAGCAATGATGAGTTGGATTTGGTGGATGCGCTGGATGTCATTATCCAAGCAGCCAGCGCATTGCAAGCGGCGCATAGCGTCGGCATCGCGCATCGCGACATCAAGCCGGAAAACATCATGGTGCGCCCGGATGGGTACGTAAAGATTCTGGATTTCGGGTTGGCCAAGCTGACGGAACAAACTTCGACCGGAGATTTGGCAGCCGATCAAGACGCAATTACGAAATCGTTGCTGGAAACTCAGCCCGGCCTGGTGATTGGCACGGTGGCTTACATGTCGCCTGAACAGGCACGCGGCCAGCGAGTGGATGGGCGGACGGACATTTTCAGTCTGGGAATTGTGCTATATGAGTTGGTTTGCAAGCGGCGCCCGTTCACGGGCGCAACGACCAGCGACATGATTGCCGCATTGCTGGTTGGCGAACCTCCCAAATTATCCGCTCAGTTGCCGAACGTTCCGCTTGAACTGGAACGCATTGTCAGCCGCATGCTGGTCAAAGATCGTGAGCAGCGTTACCAGACGGCGCAGGAAGTGCTGAGCGATTTGAAGCGCGTCAAGGCGCGTCTTGATCTGTTAGGGTTGAATGCTGATGAAGCGGATGAAACAGGCGAAACGCTTCCGCTGAAACTTCCTGGCAATGAAGTTCCGACATTGTTGGTTTCCGAAGACAAAACGCTGACAGCTTCTGACGAATTTGCGACGAATTACGCCGTCAGCACTTCAGCGCCAACGCCGCCAAGAGAAAACAGCCCGGTGACATCGCAAAGTTTTGAAACTAACATCGCGCCAATTTCGACTGTAGCTCAGCAACCCGCACCGCTAACCAGCTCATGGGTTCCCGCAGACATTTCCGGCGGAACAACAGCGGCACCCAGCAAACCGCAACGCAGCCGCAAATTGGCCTACGCGCTGGTGGTTGTGGTTTGGCTTGCGATCATTGCCTTGGTATTGACCTATCGCGCTGCCAGAAGTGGCAATAACGGTGTTATTGACTCCATCGCAGTGCTGCCATTCGTCAATGAAACACGGGATTCTGAAGCTGAATATCTGACTGAAGGCATTACAGAAAGTTTGATCAATACATTGTCGGAGTTGCCGGAGTTGAGCATCAGCTCGCGCAACGCTGTCATTCAATACAAGGGCAAAGAGCAGGACGCACGCAAAGTTGGCAAAGAGCTTGAGGTGAAAGCTGTTTTGATCGGACGGCTGACGCGCCGAGGCAATGAAGTTCGCGTTGGCGCGGAGCTGGTTGAAACGCGCAGCGGCCGCCAGATTTGGGGCGACAACTTCACACGCAGGACGTCTGATCTGTTGGCTTTACAGGAAGAAATCACGCAGAAGCTGGCAGGGAAACTTCGCCCGCGCTTTGCACAATCCAACCAGGATTCACTGGCCAAAGTGGGAACAGGAAATGCCGAAGCTTATGAGTTGTATTTGAAAGGTCGCTATTACTGGAATCAGGGCACGCCTGACGCGATGAAGAAGGCCGACGAGTTTTTTGAAGCGGCAGCGGGCAAGGATTCGACGTATGCCGAAGCGATTGCCGGATGCGCAGCCTGCCACGCATTGGGGTCTGATGGCGGAACACCTGATGAAAGCATGTCAAAAGCGAAGCAGGTAGCCTTGGCCGCCCTGAAGCGGGACGATAAGTTGATTGATGCTCACCTGACTCTGGCTTCGGTCAACTTCCGGTACGATTGGGATTTTGATTCGGCAGAGCGCCAGTTCAAGCGTGCGATTGAACTGGACCCGAACAATGCAACTTCCCATCAGCGCTATGCTGAATTTCTGGCTTTGATGGGGCGTCATCAGGAAGCCAATACTGAAGTCTGGAAAGCGCGCTCACTCGATCCGCATTCGTTGCCAGTCAATCAGGCGATTGGAGCTATCCAGTATTACGCCAAGGATTACAGCCACGCGACGGATCACTTGAAAAAGACTCTGGCGATTGATGACAAATACGCTCCGGCGCATACCAGTCTTGGTTTGGTGTTCGAACAAACCGGTAAAAAGCAGGAAGCTGTCATGGAGTTGCTGCGGGCTAAATTGTTAATGGGCGAAAATGGCGATTACCTGACTTCATTGAAAAAAGCCTATGCCGAAACGAATGCAGACGGTTTCTGGCGGCGAGAGCTTACGCATTTGGCAGAAGAATCGAAAACGCGGTACGTGCCTTCATCATCATTTGCGGCTCTCCACACACGCCTCGGCGAAAACGACTTGGCGCTGGCGGCGCTTGAAAAAGGGCTGACCGAAAAAGACGGCGGAATGGTTGAACTGAAAGTGGAACCAGTGTTTGACCCATTACGCAGCTTGCCAAAGTTTGCTGATCTACTGAAACGGGTAGGGTTGTTGTAAAAAAATGGGCAGGCCAACGACGGCCTGCCCCAAGTTTCGTTGAGCAGAGCAAAGAGCAAATCCTTTATCACGTAGCTTGAGCGTTTAGATTGGAAGTTGTGACCGGCGGCAATCCAGGCCTTTCCCTATCTTCACCATAAGCCAGATTGAACAGCGGCGTTGCCATAAAGGTCGTCGCCAATGCCATCACGACCATCACAGTAAATAGTGCAGGCGTGATGATTCCACGTTCCAATCCCAGGTTGAGCATAATCAGTTCCATCAATCCACGAGCATTCATCAATGCGCCAATGGCCAACGAGTCGCGCTGGCTTTCGCCCGATTGTTTTGCCGCCAACCAACAGCCTGCGAATTTTCCCACGCTGGCCGCCAGCACGATGACTACTGTCACGGTCCATAAAGCAGGTGTTACCAAGCCCAACCGCGTGTTCAAACCGGAATAAACGAAAAACAGGGGAAGCAGGAAATTGGCCGTTACTGGTTCGATCAGGCGTTGCAGGTCTCGTGTGACGATGCCGCGTGGCATTGCTGCGCCAAGTACAAAAGCTCCGAAAACTGCGTGAATACCGATGAAGTCCGTGAACCAGGCAGCCAGCATCAGCAACATCATGACAAAACCAAGCATTTGACCGGAAACTTTGCCGTGCCTTTGCGCGCGAACTTCCAGCCGCGCCAGCAATGGTTTGCCAATGAACCAGACGATTGCTACGTAAAACAAACCGCCGCCAACCGCCAACATAGCCACGGCTCCGCTGCCGTTCAAACAAGCCAGCACCACAGCCAGCAAACACCAGGCGGCAACATCGTCAATCGCTCCGGCGGCAAGCGTCAGCGTTCCAACCAGTGTCGAACCAATTCCGCGATCACGAATCATTCGCGCCAGCATAGGGAAAGCCGTCACAGCCATCGCCGCACCCATAAACATTGCGGCTTGCCACGGAGCGATGCCCGATTTGAAAAAGATGCCTTCCCGAACCAGCCATAGTGCTAATAAAGCTCCCAGCGTGAATGGCAGGACAATGCCGGAAACCGAAACTGCCAGCGCGCTGCGAAACCGCTTGCGAACAATGTCAATTTCAAACTCCGCGCCGACAACGAACATATACATCACAATGCCAATCTGGCAGACGACGTAAATGATGGGCTTCGATGCAGCCGGTAACAGATGTCCTTGAATGTTTGGGAGTGTCCAACCCAACAAAGAAGGTCCCAGCATAATTCCGGCAACCATTTCGCCTACGACAGCCGGTTGGCCAATCTTGCGCGCCAGCGAACCGATCATTCGCACCGCAAACAGAATGACTGCCAATTGTAGAAAAAACAGAACCGATAATTCGTGATTCGACATGTTTGTCTCCATCGAGCAAGTTCAACGCAAGTCGCAAAGAGTGAAAGTCGCAAAGGCATTTTCCAGATGGAACGTTGCGTCTTTGCCGCTTGGCGGCTTTGCGTTTAGTGTCCTTGAAGGCACTCAATCAAATTTGCCACGTTCGGAACTCCCAAACCGGTCACAGGATTCCAGCCAGTGCGGCATTCATAGCCGGGCAAATCGTAGCTGACAGCTTGACCGTGCCGGTTGACGACCGTCATCGAAACGTCTGCTGAGCCTTGGGTGATTTGCCGAAACGGTGTCGCCGCATTGTTGCCAAGCTGATAAAGCAGCGGATTGATGAACCCAACGCGGCCAATCCCAGCTTCGCGCCGTGCTTGATTTGCTTGCGCAACGATTG
>CAZXHW010000592.1:0-5467 GCA_964639915.1 uncultured Heliomicrobium sp. | reverse complement strand
AGGATGGTTCGCTGACGACCAACTCGAAATGCGTTGAAGTCATTGGCCAGGAAAACATCATCGAAAGCGTAATGATTACTGCGACTGTTGCGGGAAACATCATCAACCCGCGCTCGGCGTATATGTATGGCAGCATTTTGCCGAACGGTCCGGTCAACGACGGCATAGGTCCGCAAGTCAACAAAGGAAATCCGGGGCCAGGATTCCGAATGCCTTCGCGGACGTTCACAAACGAACTGCTGGTGACGGCGGGCAAAGTCAAAATGAAGTTGGTTTACGTTCCCAGCGAAACCAATGATGAACTGGCAGTGTTTTTGCCGAACGCGCAAAACAAAATAGGCGCAGCGCCAAGTAAAGACTGGGGCGGCGAGGGCTTGTTGCTTTCCGCTGAAGTCATTCAAGGACCATCCTTCCCCAATTTATACAGCTTGCGCGGAACCAGCTATCGCAATCCCGCAACCTGGTTTCGCAGCGTAGACCAGCTTCGCAAGTTCAACGCATATTGCATGGTTCCATCGCACGGCGTTCCGCTTTGCGGCAACGACAACGTCCAACTGCTGCTGAAAAATTTCCGCGACGCCATTCAGTTCACACACGACCAATCCGTGCGCCGCATGAATCAAGGCCACACGCCGCCGGAAATGGCCGACATAATCAAGTTGCCGGATTATCTGATTAACGACCTGGAAAAGCTGCAACCGGCCATGCCTTCGCCGGATATGAATCCTTTGGATTACCTGACGCCGTTTTATGGCTCAGTTCCCCAAGCCGTCCGCGAATTGTATTTCGGTTACGTCGGTTGGTACGAAGCTGACCCAACCGGTTTGATGCCGAACGCCCCGAAAGACCTGGCAGCGCGCACTGTCAAAATGATGGGCGGGCGAGACAAGGTTCTGGCGGAGGCGAAAAGCGCCATCCAGCTTGGCGACAGCAAACAGGACAAAGCCGAATGGCAATGGGCTGCGGAATTGTTGACCAACCTGATTCGCATCAACCACGACGACCGCGACGCTCGACAGTTGAAAGCCGCAGCCTTAGCCAAAATGGGTCAACCCACCACAACCAATCCGGGGGATTATCGCGATTACGGCATTGCCTCGACTGATCCAAACTGGCGCAACTGGTTTCTGACTTCAGCAATGGAATTAAGCTTGCCCACTGGCAAACATTTTCCGGCGATCTTGGGCGGGCTGACGTCGCCTGACATTCAAGCCGCTTTGCCGCCCGGAGCCTGGGTCAATTCGTGGACGATGCGGCTGAATTCTGACAAAAGCCAAGCTGCGCCCCTTATGTCAGTGGGTTTTGAATTCCCGCCCACCGCTGGGTACGAAAGCGAAGGCACACAACGTTTCGTTCTCAATCTGCGAAAAGCTGTTTCACAGTTTTGGGTCATCAGCCCCTGGTCGAAAAGCGATCATCTAGCGGCCAAAGACCCGAAACAGGATTGGAACGACACGCAAGTCGTCATTCAGATGACTCGCACCGCGTTGCGGAATTTGCTGACTGCCGAAAACGCTCACCTGAAAATCAAATTTGAGATGGAGCAAAAAGGCGAAAAACCGGTGGGCGATCCGCCCTTCCTGACCGCGCTAAAACAAGCCATCGAACGAGGCGAGATCAAACTGCTGAAAGGAACGTTGGATCAAGCCGTTGCCTTCTTCAGTAATTTCGATGAGCGCATGTATTACGCGCCTTACCTGACTGTCCGGTAACCAGAATCACAACGCATAGAGTGTGCAGCAGTAATGATTCATAAACTTCAACTGTCATTAAGGAGAAAACTATGTCAACAAAACAAACTGCGAATATCTATTTGAAGAACAACATGGGAGGGTCTGGCTTCTTCCAGTTGTCGCATAAATATTCCAGCAATAAACCTGATGTCGGTAACTGGCTTATTGCACAGGGGCAGACGACAACTGTGCCGTTGGTCGTTAATTACGAAACCGGCGTAGGTACCGGTTTGGATTACTGGTATTGCAGCGCTTCAATTACGACTGGAAGTAATGCCGGTATCTATGTAACGGTCGGCTCGTTGCTGGTCCCTTCAAAGGAATGCATGTTGGAAAGTGACGATGCTAATCAAAATATTACTCTTGTTATTGACACCAGCACATTCCACATCAACTTACCCTCCGGCGGCTGCACCACAGGCGTAACCAAATTGCAGTCCATTACTCCCAAGACCGGTACCGAACCGCTGATTACGAATGTCTTCATGCTTATGTTGGAAAATCATTCTTTCGATCATCTGTTCGGTTACAGCAGTTACAATTCCGCCAACACCAACAAGTTGACCGGGAATGAATCGAATACATATCAGGGCACGACATACCGCGTGGCTGAAGGCGCCGTGGATCCCATGCCGCTTGGCCCTGGGCATGAATTTATGAACACGCTGACACAGTTGTGCGGCCAGAATACACACAATCCTTTTCCGACGGGGCCATATCCGGCAATCAACAATTCAGGATTTGTGGCGGACTATGCGGCTGAAGAGGCAAGTTCTTCCGCTTTGGGAGACGTTATGCATTGTTGTAATCCAGCAACGCAGATTCCCAATCTTTACACACTGGCGCAGAATTTCGTGCTTTGCGACAACTGGTTTTCTTCCATGCCGGGACCAACCTGGCCGAATCGGCTTTTTGCTATGGGGGGGTCTTCAGCAGGATTGGATGACAGCCCGTCATCCAGCCAAATTCTTGATTGGGAAACGGTCAGCGGATTCACTTACCAACACGGTTCGATCTTTGATCTCCTGAAAAACTCTGGCCATAACTATCGTTTGTATAACGATTTCGATAATACTTTCGTGCCCGGCCATCCACACGTTACCGGCAAATTCCCGATCGTCGCCGGATTGCATAATGTCCAGATTACAGATGTAAACCCCTTCTATCACCTGTACGTTGACAGCCAAAGCGGTGCAACTACCGTGTTTGGATTGGCTGCGGACCTACAGCGAGCATATCCGTATCAATTCACGTGGATCGAGCCGAATTACGGTGACGCGGATGGGGATTTCAGCGGAGGTTCTTCGCAACATCCCACGGATTCGCTGACAGCCGGAGATAAATTGATTGCTGCCACTTATGACGCGATTCGCACTTCGCCTTACTGGTGGACCAGCGTATTGATCATCACTTACGACGAACATGGCGGCTATTACGATCACGTCGCGCCTCCCGCAGCCACTCCTCCCGGCGACACTCAAACAGCCGGTTTGAACACGCACGGCTTCGATTTCTCCCGGTACGGAGTGCGCGTCCCGGCTGTGGTGATTTCTCCTCTTACTGTCAAAGGAGTCATCTCCAAACAGTTGTATGACCACACATCGGTTCTGGCAACGTTGGAACACATTTGGAGCATGACTTCGCTGACGAACAGAGACGCGGGGGCAAACAATTTTGTGAACCTTTTCGAAACCATCAGTTCGCCCAGAACAAACACGCCGATTGCTCTGACGCCAAACACGATTTCCGGCTCTTCGATGACGGGCGACGTTGCCGCTGAATCGCTGATTGCCGCGCCTGCTGCGGCTGAAACGGTTGCGCCCACCAGCCCGCGCAAAACCCATCCGGATTCTGAACCGTTGCCGGAACGCGGAAACATCATCGGCTTTCTGCATGTGGCGCTCAAAGCGGAGATTGAACTGTCCGATGGCAGCGCCGCAACCAAACAAGCGCTGATAGACAAGTTCAAAGCGACCGTGCATACCTACGGGGACGCAAACGCGTACTTTGAAAAAGTGGCGAACGCTGTGGAGGCCGCCAGGATTGCAAAACAAGCCTCTTTGCAGCCATAAACCGGGACCGCCTTTTTAGGAATTGACCTTGCTTCGTTCCTGCGTTTGCAAGAGCGGTAATGTGAAAGCCGTAAATTCAACACTCGTTGAGCGTGGAATCTACGGCTTTTGTTTTTTTCAGTTTTCGCGGAACCGGTTGGTTACGGAGCGAAGTACCCCGACACATCAACCACCAGATCGGCTCCGCTGCTGGCGTACATCCCGAACTTGCCGTCTGCTCCCAGGCTGACCATAAAGAATCTGTTGAAGACTTTGTTGGCCACCCAGTTCGACGAAGCGACTAGCGGTCGCGTCGCATTGCTCGGCCACAAGGTCAGGAAGCCGTTCGACGGATTGTTGACGACCGTCGCGTTACCGACGATCGCCTGCGCCGAAGCGCCGATGGTACAGGTTCCACGCGCAAGTTGCGTTTGTTCGACCATGGCTGACAGCGGAGCGCCGGGAGTGAAACAGCCGGACTGTCCTGTCGTTCGTGTATCCAGCAATCGCACAGGCGCAGCCAACGGCGTAAACAGCAATCCCTGGCCATTCGCGTCATTCGCTTCGCTGCTGAAATAGCCATGCACGTCAATCACCAGATTGGTTTGTGCGACGGTGTAAATCTTGAACTGGCCAGTTGGTGACAATCCAACAATAAACGGCGAATTCAGTGTTTGCCCCGACTGGTAATTTCCGCTGGCAGTGTTTGGTCGTGAAGCATTGGCAGGGAAGAAAGTCAGGAAGCCATTCGATGTCGGGCCGACTGTCGTTGCATTGCCATACAAAGCCACAGCCGAGCTGGGAATGGTCACGCCAGTGCAAGTCGTGGTGCCTTGCTGCAAGGTTTCTGTGTTGGCTGGCAATGGAGTTCCGGGCGTAAAGCATCCGGGTTGTCCTTGCCGGGTTTCCAGCAACCGGATTGGCGACGGCAGCTTGTGGTAGTACAAGCCGCCAGCTCCCGGCGGCGCATAATAGCCAGTGATGTCTACAACTACATGCGTATTCGTCGTGACGTAAATTTTGAATGCGCCGTCCGTGGCTCCGAGGCCGACAGTGAAGACGTTGTTCAAAATCTCATTGGCTGCGAAGTTGGAATTTGCGACTGTGGGCCGGTTTGCGTCGCTGGGGTAAATCGTCAGGAAGCCTCCACCGGATTGCACCGTCGTGATATTACCCGTGACTGCCAGCGCCGATGCCGGAATCGAACAAGCGCCAGCCGCTGTCTGCGTCAGCGAAGTGTTGCCCTGAATTTGCGCTTGCGGCGTGAAGCATCCGGTTGCGCCTGTGCGTGTGTCGAGCAAGCGAACCGGCGCGGGCAGAGGATAAAACTGCAATCCTGTGCCTTTGGGGCCGCCGGATATGATCACCGTGTAAGCGCGTGTTCCCGCGCAGCCGTTGCTATCCGCAGCCTGAATTGTGAAGTTAAACGTTCCTCCGGTGGTTGGCGTGCCGGACAGATTCGCGCCGTTGAGCGTAACGCCATTCGGCAATGAACCCGCGCTGACGCTGAAGGTGTAAGAACCAATTCCGCCGCTTGCCGACAGGGTTTGTGTGCCGTAATTGGTGCCGACAAAACCATTGGGCAAGGTTGCTGGATTGACGGTGACGACAGGGCAGTTGATGACCAGCGTGTAATTGCGGCTGCCGGTGCATCCGTTGGAATCGGTAGCTGTGACTGTGAGC
>CAZXHW010000591.1:0-5497 GCA_964639915.1 uncultured Heliomicrobium sp. | reverse complement strand
AGCACCGGAAGTTCGACGCCCGCCAAATTCGACAGCAGTTCGCCGTATTGATCCGTAATCTGTTCCCAGTCGTATAGCTCCAGCACTCTGTCCATGGAGCGGCGACGGTATTCGCCAATCATTTCCGGATGATCAATCACCTGTTGCAGCTTGGAGGTCAAATCACTGACTGAATCGTAAACGATTCCTGCGCCGTTGATGACTTCGCGGTTTTCAGGTGTGTTCAGCGTCAAGGCGCAATTCCCCGCTCCCATCGCTTCAATCAACGCCGGATGTGTGCCGCCAACTTCAGTCGCGTGAACATAACAGTAAGCGTTTTGCTGCAATGCCCGGTAATCTTCGCCAAAAACAAATCCTAAAAACTTCACGCGCGGATCGCAAGTGCTTTTCAATTGGGCAATGTACTCTTCGGCATAAGGCGCGCCCAACAATCACCAGCGGCTTATCAGTTTCGACCTTCTCGAAGGCTTCGATCACCAAATGCGCGTTGTTTTCCGGCTCTAACCGGCTGACGTAAAGCACATAATCATTTGGGCTTAAGCCGAATTGGGATAATTTTTCCGGCGCAGCGCGGCGGGCAACTTCAGCGCCATAGGCAATCATGGCCGATTCTTTCTTGTACCGGGTAGCGTAATAATCCTGAATCACCTGGGCATCGGTAACAATTGCCGTCGGCAAAAACGTCGAAAGCCATTCCGACACCAGATAGTACGTTCGCCCAACCCAATTCCATTTTTTGCGTTTGCGCTCCAGGCCATCAACATTGACCAGCGTAGGCGTCCCGAACAGGCGTGGGATGAACGAAAAAATGCTGTTGGCAGCATTACAAATTAGGATAACGTCGTATTTGCGTGGAGAAGCGTGTAAGACAGAAAAGAAGGTGTGGATAATTGTATCGAAGTATTTATGGCGAATAGTCGGCAGTGTGACCAATTCAACACCGCGATAGAACTTTCTGTCGGTTGTTGAATAATGGTTTCGCCCATAGACCGTAACCTGATGCCCCCGCGCCACCAGCCGCGTCCCCAATTGCTCTGCGAAGGTTTCAAAACCACCATAATTGGCTGGAATTCCTCGCGTCCCCAGAATGGCAATTTTCATAAAGTGATGATCGTTCTTTGTGATTTAAGTTGTTAGCTTAGAAGGGGACTTCAATTGCGACACTGAAAATTTCGCGCTTAAACGCCTATATGCAGCGACTTGGAGTATAGCCGTAGGAAAATGATTTGGCCACCCAGAAAAAAGATTTCGAGAAACCAGAATGCCAGCTTTTCCGTCAGCCTGACCGCCATTTATACTGCGCCAGCCTGGACTGATCACAAAATTTGACGAGACAGACAGCAGTTTGAGTGACTTTCTCATAATGTGGACCAACTATGCAGAAGCAATTTATCGGTCAACCAACCTTACGCAAAGAAGGAGTGGACAAAGTCACTGGTCGCGCTCGCTATGTTGACGACCTGACGTTCCCTGAAATGTTGCATGGCGTGACGGTACGCTCAACGATGCCGCGCGGGCAAATTCGCGGCATTACGTTCGGTGAGGGCATTCCCTGGCATGAATTCACCATCGTCACCGCCAAAGACATTCCCGGAGCAAACTGCGTCGCCTTGATTCTGGAAGATCAGCCCTATCTAGCCGACAAGATCATTAATCATGCGGAAGAGCCAATTTTGCTGTTAGCTCATCCGGACAAACACCTGCTGGAAAAAGCCCGGCGAGCCATTAAATTCGATATCGAGCCATTGCCTGCCATCTTCACCATAGAAGATTCGCTCAAGCAAAACGAAATCATCTGGGGCAAAGACAATATCTTCAAAAAGTTTTTGATTGAAAAAGGCAATGTTGACGAAATCTGGTCGCAGGCCGATTTCATCATCGAAGGGGAATACGAAACCGGCGCGCAGGAGCAACTTTATATCGAAACCAACGGAATGATCGCCATCGCCAATCCGACAGAAGGTGTAACCGTCTGGGGGTCCATGCAGTGCCCGTATTATGTTCACAAAGCTTTGATAAAGCTGTTTGATTTATCGCCTGAAAAAATTCGCGTGGTACAGGCTGTCACCGGCGGAGGGTTCGGCGGCAAAGAAGAATATCCTTCGATGATTGCCGGACACGCGGCTTTGCTGGCGTGGAAATCGGGCAAACCGGTCAAGATGATTTATGACCGAGCCGAAGACATGGTCGCAACCACCAAACGTCATCCGTCACGCACGCGCATTCGCACAGCGGTGACGAATGATGGGCGCTTTCTGGCTGCGGAAGTTGATTTCACGATTGACGGCGGAGCGTACGCGACGTTGTCTTCTGTGGTTTTGTCGCGCGGGACGATTCACGCCGCCGGGCCTTACAACTGGCCAAATGTTCGGGTTCGCAGCCGAGCCGTCGCCACAAGCTATCCTCCACACGGAGCCTTTCGCGGCTTCGGCGCTCCGCAAAGCATTTTTGCGATGGAGCGTCACCTGAACAAAGTCGCGCAGACAGTCGGTTTGTCGCCGGAAGAATTGCGCCGCCGCAATTTTCTGAAAGAAGGCGAAACGACTTCTACCGGTCAACTTATCCGCGAAAAGATTGATCTCAACGGCTTGCTCGACCGCGCATTACAGCTCAGCGATTTTCACGAAAAGAAAAACCGCTTTGCCGAATTCAACGCCAATTCCACTTCTGAAAAAAAGGGCATCGGCTTTGCGACGTTTATGCACGGCGCAGGCTTCACTGGTTCAGGCGAAGTGTATTTGTCATCCGTCGTCGGCGTCGAAGCGACCGAAGCAGGAAAAGTGCGCGTGCTGACTTCCAACACCGAAATTGGCCAAGGCACGTTCACGATTTTTTCGCAGATTGCAGCGCAAGCGCTAAGCATAGACAGTGGAATGATTGAAATCGCCCAGCCGGACACGGCCAACGTGCCAAACTCCGGCCCGACGGTCGCTTCGCGCACAACGATGATCGTCGGCAAACTGGTGGAATCCGCCGCGCTGGGTTTGAAACAAACGCTCGTTGGCAGTGGATTGCTTGGCGAAACGTATTCGACAGAAGAGTTTGCGGATGCCTGTCGCGCCCATCTTGCCAAACACGGCGAACTAAAATCCTTTAGCAAGTACGAAGCTCCGCCGGGCGTTCACTGGGACGACGAAAAATATCAGGGAGAAGCATACGGCACTTATGCCTGGGCCGTTTACGTCGCCGAAGTCACAGTTGATTTGGTGACGTATGAAGCGCGCGTTGATGATTTCGTCGCTTTGCAGGAAGTCGGCAAAGTCATCCACCCTGTGCTGGCCGCGGGTCAGATCGAAGGCGGCGTGGCCCAAGCCATCGGCTTCGCACTTTATGAAAACGTCGTCTGGCAAAATGGGCGAATGGTGAACAACCAGATGACGAATTACATCATGCCTACGTCGGCGGATTTGCCGCCGATCCGCGTTTACTTTGAGGAGCTTCCGTATGTTTACGGCCCCTCAGGAGCAAAAGGCATAGGCGAATTGCCGATGGACGGACCGGCTCCCGCAATTTTGAACGCCATCGAAGACGCTATCGGGTCGCCTGTAAACCAAATTCCATTGATGCCCGAAATGCTGATGAAGGTCATGGCAGCAGGAGGCGCAAATGGCTGAAAAAATAGCTCTGAACTTCACTGTCAACGGAGAAAACAAAACAGTTCACGCCTGGCCGATGGCTCGCTTGCTGGACGTGCTGCGCGAAGAGTTGCAACTGACTGGCACCAAAGAAGGTTGCGGCGAAGGCGAATGCGGTGCGTGTTCGGTGATGATTGATGGCGAACTGGTCAACAGTTGTCTGGTTCCAGCGGCCCAGACTGCCAACGCAAAGATCATAACAATCGAAGGCGTTGCCGATGGCGACCGGCTGCACGCGGTTCAACAAGCTTTTATCGAATGTGGAGGCGCTCAATGCGGAATTTGTACTCCGGGAATGGTGCTGGCCGCGGTCAGCTTGCTGGAACGAAATCCGCAGCCAACAGAAGAAGACATTCGCAACGGACTGGCTGGAAATCTTTGCCGCTGCACGGGCTATATGAAGATTTTTGATTCGGTGTTGAAGGCGGTTCAGAGTAGATGACCGACAGACTTCGTCAATTCAATCCACGCTTTCGCCTGCTTCTAGAAATCGCCATTTACCTTCCGGCAGATGACCCAGCTTGATCTTACCGATTCGCACACGCTTCAAGCCCGTAATTCTCAATCCAACCATCTCGCACATTCGCCGAATCTGGCGCTTCTTGCCTTCAGTCAACACAAAGCGAAGTTGATCTTCGTTGATCCACTCAATTTTGGCAGGTTTCAGCGGTTTTCCGTCCAGTTCCAAACCGTGCCTCAACAATCGCAGCTTGTTGTCAGGCAACAAACCCTCCACGCGGACGATGTACTCTTTTTCGATCTTGCCGTTGTCGCCAATGATCTTTTTGGCAATTCGCCCATCCTGCGTGAACAACAGCAATCCTTGGGAATCAATGTCCAGCCTTCCGGCAACGGCCAGACCTTTCATATGTTCAGGCCAGAGTTTCATTCTGGATTCGCCGAACTGATTCGCGCGGGTGATCAGTTTGATGGCGGGTTGATAGTTGTCTTCGGGTTGGGCGGAAACATAGCCGATTGGTTTGTGCAGGATGATGGTGACGAGTCTGTTTTGCTGCTGGCTGGCTTGGCGGGCAAGTTTGATCTCTGCGTTTGGCGAAACTTTGGTGCCGAGTTGACTGATGACTTGTCCGTCAACAACCACCAAGCCTTGTTCAATAAAGACATCTGCTTCGCGACGGGAGCAGATTCCTCGCTGAGCCATCAATTTCGACAGGCGGATCGGTTCTTCGCTCATTGTGTTCACGCCAGCAGTTTATCCACAACAACACCGTGAACATCCGTCAGCCGGAAATCGCGCCCCGAATACCGATACGTCAGCTTGGTGTGATCAAAACCCAGCAGGTGCAAGATCGTCGCGTGCAGGTCGTGGACTTGAACCGGATCTTCGGCGACGTTGAAACCGAGTTCATCGGTTTTGCCGATGGTTACGCCGTGTTTGAAACCGCCTCCGGCAACAAACATCGTGAAAGCTTTGTTGTGGTGGTCGCGGCCTTTGCTGCGGTTGGCGTCGGTGTCGCTTTCAACCATTGGAGTCCGCCCAAATTCTCCGCCCCAAACGATGATGGTGTCTTCCAGCAAACCGCGTTGTTTCAAATCCAGAATCAAAGCCGTTGTCGCCTGGTCTGTGTTTTTGAGCTGGCTTTTGACCCCCTTGGCAACTTCGCTGTGATGATCCCAAGCTTCGTGGAACAACTGAACGAAGCGCACGCCGCGTTCGACGAGTCGCCGAGCGAGCAGACAATTGTTGGCGTACGAATTCTTGCCGGGTTCAGCGCCATACATCGCCAGAGTTTCTTTCGTCTCTTTGGAAAAATCCATCAGCTCCGGCGCGCTTTCCTGCATACGGTACGCCATCTCAAAAGCGTTGATGCGCGTGGCGATTTCGGGGTCGCCGGTTACTT
>CAZXHW010000590.1:0-5497 GCA_964639915.1 uncultured Heliomicrobium sp. | reverse complement strand
CTGCGACGCCTTTCGCTTTGCCTGTGTTCGTGTCCACCGTGATATGGCGAACGATGGAATTTGTTCTCAGAGTCAGCCGCCCGGTTTCATTTGCCGCAGGCAATGTCGAGGAAATCGAATTAAACATCGCACCGACCGAACAACCATTGCCGCAACTGCCGCAGTAATGGCATTGCGCACGTCCATACTTCCGATGCTGCGGTTTGACGGCGGTCAACATTGCCAGTCGCGGCTGAATCAATTTCCAGCCAAGCTTTTCCGTCGCCGTTTTCAGTTTTTGTTCGCCGCAGGTTAAAGGAATTGCAGGCAGGAATTTGCCATCCGGTTGCCACCACAAACCGTCTTTGTTGCCCGCAACGCCAACCCATTCTTCGGCTTTGTCGTAATAAGGCTCGATTTCCTTGTAGCTGATCGGCCAATCCACATCGAAACCGTCGTGGGTTGCGGCTTTGAAATCCAAGTCGGAAAACCGCCAGGACAACCTTCCCCAATGTAGAGTCTTCCCGCCCAGAATTCGGGCTCGAACCCATAGAAAAGGTTTGCCGGGTTCAGTCGTAAAAGGATGCTCCGTGTCTTTGATGTAAAAGTGGCGGCTGAATTCCCCGGCAGTGTCTTGTTGCCATTGTTCGTTCTGCTTCCAGCCAGTCGGGCCGAACCCACGATACATGGATTCGTAGCTGAATTTATTCATCGAAAATTCGCGCTTCGGATCAATGGGAGGACCGGCTTCCAGCAGCAAAACTTCAAAGCCGCGTTCGGTTAGTTCCTTGGCAGCCATGCCGCCCGAAGCTCCCGAACCGATGATGATGGCGTCGTACACCTTTTTCCCAGATGCCTGCTTGGTTTGCACACTGCCTCCGTGATTTTTGAAACGTGAAAATGATTGAAAGGGGTTGCTGCCTCAGCAGCGAGCGGAACCTAACACACGCCACATAGTCCATCAAGGAATGCTTTCAGACCGTCTAAAAATATGACGATCAAGTTAAACACTTCACCGCAGAGGCGCGGAGAACCGCAGAGGTTTCGCAGAGACTTGTATAAAAGCTCTGCGCCGTCTCAGCGTTCTTTGCGACTGGGCGGTGAAATAGCAGTTTGGACGTCGCTCAATTTCTGACGTGTTAATTCCCTGTTGTCACAGACCCATAAAACTTCCAATTGGTTTTGTAATCGCGCGTCAGCTTTTGCTTGGTCAGCAGTGTGCGAACCATCTCAATCGGAATGCGATTTTCTTTCAGGATGGTGTCGTGGAAAGCTCGATTGGTCATCTTGCCGGAATCCACAAGCTCTTTGTGCAGCGAGTAAATCTGCAATCCGCCGAGCAAATACGCAGCTTGATACAGCGGCCCATAACTGCCCGCAAAAGACCGCCGGACTTCAGCCGTGGCGTTGTCCACTTCGTGGCCGACTTTGTTGACCAGCAAATCAATGCACTGTTGCGGCGTCATCTTTTCCATATGGAAACTCAACGAAAAGACGATGCGCGCGCAACGATGGCTTCGCCAAAACAAAAAGCCGATGCGGTCTTCAGGCGTCGTCGGAAACTTCATATCCCACAGCAACAATTCCCAATACAGAGCCCAGCCTTCGCCCCAGAATGGCGTGTTGAACAAACCGCGATAGGTTTTATATCGCTGCGTCATGAAGCCTTGCAGGTGATGACCGGGGATCAATTCGTGATGCACAGTCGCTTTGGAAAAATGAGGATTGTTGCCGCGCATGCTCATCATCTTCTGTTCGTGTGCCATCGTGTTCGTTGGATACGAAACCAGAATGTTCTGGCCACCCAAAAAGAATGGGCTGACAAGCTGTTGCTGTGGCGACATCATTTCCATGCCCCAATCTTCTTTGGCAAGCTGCGGAACAGTCACCAGATTGTTTTTCTCGACATATTCAGTCGCTTCCAGCGCCAAAGCTTTGATCATTTCCGGCTGCTTGCCAGGTTCAACGTATTTGTTTTTGACGTGTTCCAAGGCTTTGTGCCAGTCATCGCCGAAGCCGAGTTCGCGCGAAGCCTTCTTCATTTCCTCTTCGCACCAGGCCAGTTCTTTCCAGCCGATGGCGATTAATTCTTCAGGCGTGTAAGGAATCATTTCCGATTGCAGCTCGACCATCAGCGCTTCGCGGCCAATCGGATCGCCAATAATGTCGCTGGAATCTCCGGCGCGAGCATTGACTGCTCCGCCGCCGCCTACACCGCCTGGACGTTGTCCGCCTCCCGCAAATCCGCCGCCACCTCCGGCAAAACCTCCACCGCCGCCAGGACCGCCGCGTCCTCCGCCCTGTCCTCCGGCACCAGCCGCAGCCATTGCCGCACCGCCACCGCGTTGACCGGTAACGCGCTCGTTCAGAAACGTGGCGTAAGTTGTCAGCGACTGGTCCACTGCTTTGTACGGTTCATCCACCCACCACGTGAACAGCGGATCGTAGCCACTGTAATACCCAAACCACACCCGCAAGGTATTCCGTAAGCCATTGAGCGTAGTTGCAGCACGATTGGCGACAGTGCGTTTCAACTTGCCAGGTTCAGCACGCAAACTGGCTTCGACGGAACGCCGCGTCGCTTCAATCTGCTTGTTCATCTCATTCAGCGTGTTGGCAATTTTGAACGGTTCGATTTTTTCCATTCGCCGGCGTGCTTCGGCCAGCTCAGTGACAGTTTGCGCAAACGGCATCAATGGAGCCACTTCTGCCAGCGCCTTGTCCTGAATTTCGAGTTGCTGCAATTCATGCTCTAAAGTCGTTCGGAACAGCAGGTAATCCACCTTGCCATCCTGGCTCATTGCATCGAAATTCATCTTGGCAATCGTTGCCAGCCAGTCGGAATAAAACTGTTTGAATCGCGCTTGGCGTGCTGAAGACTTATCAACCGGATAGGTGCGAAACAGGCTGCCGCGGTCAGCAACATAGCGTTCGATAGAAGATTTCATCTCGCTTGACGCGACATCCAAGTCCTTCGAATCCGGCACGACGGATTTGTTCTGCTGCGCGTTCGCCATTGGCGTGAAAATCAGCGCCAAACTCAATCCAAGCGCGGCTGCCAGACGCAATGCTGGGGAAAATTTATTGCCCGACATAGGGTGATCTCCTGATTTGATATTGGGTATTCAGAAATTAAAGTGGCGAAAGTCATAGAAAAGACTTCCGCTGCAACCATAAAACTTGAAATGCTGTCTTTGCTAACGACGAATTGAAAGAAAGACCGGTTGCGGCTTTCGCAGTTTATTTCTTTCGTCTACCATACTGCTTCCAGCAAACATCGCTTCAAACAAACGACCAATTTCAACCGGAGGGATTTCCATGCGTCGCACGTTGTCGCTCGCTATTGCTCTTACTGCTCTGCTCTCTGCGCTCTCACTCGCCATCGTTTCTGCTGAAAACTGGCCACAATGGCGTGGTCCCATGCTGAACGGCATCAGCAACGAAAAAAACCTGCCGACAAAATGGAGCACAGAAGAAAACGTTACCTGGAAGCTGGCAATGACTGACCGCAGCGGTTCAACACCCATCATCTGGGACAACATGATTTTCCTGAACGTTGCCGATGGCACCAAAACCACTGCCACACTGTCGTTCTGGGCAGTTGATCGCACAACGGGAAAATTGCTGTGGAAAAAACCGCTTGGTGACGGCGACCACATGATGCGCAAACAGAATATGTCTTCGCCTTCGCCGGTAACGGATGGCAAAACCGTTTGGGTGCAGACAGGAATGGGCGTGCTGCGCGCTTTTGATTTCAAAGGCAATGAATTGTGGATGCGCGACATTCAAAAAGAATACGGCAAGTTTGGCTTGAACTGGGGCTATGCGTCATCACCGTTGTTGTATGAAGACGCCCTTTATGTTCCCGTGCTTCACGGCATGCGCACCGACGATCCTTCTTACTTGCTGAAACTGGATAAAGCCACGGGCAAAACCATTTGGAAGCACGAACGTCCGACGCCAGCCATCACGGAATCGCCAGACGCATACATCACGCCCGCCGTTTTGAAGCAAGGCAACACTACACAAATCGTGCTCAGCGGAGGCGATTGCATCACCGGTCACGATCTCGCAACCGGCAAAGAATTGTGGCGCGCTTATGGACTGAATCCGCAAAACATTCCGTTTAACCGCATCGTCAATTCGCCGATTGTTTTTGACGGGCTGATTTATGCAGGCAGCCGAGGCAATCCGTACTTGGCATTGAAAGCGGGCGGCAGCGGCGACATCACCAACAGCCATGTCGCATGGAGCTTCGCCAACGGCCCAGACGTTCCTACGCCGGTGACGGATGGCAAATACTTTTACATGGTGCGTGACAATGGCACGCTGTTTTGCCTGGACGCCAAAACCGGCAAAGAAATTTATAGCAATCAACGTATGAAACCCGGCACCTACAGCTCTTCGCCAGTGCTGGCCGATGGGAAGATTTACGCCACCAACGAAGAAGGCTTCACCGTCGTCGTCAAAGCCGGGCCGCAGTTTGAAGTGCTGGCCGAAAACGCGCTCGGCGACTACTGCCTGAGTTCGCCCGCCATTTCTGACGGCCAGATTTTCATGCGCACTTCGGGCTTTCTGTACTGCATCGGTAAACGCGTAAAGAAGTAGCCGCTTTACACTTCAGTGGCTTGCAAACGAATCAGAATTATCAACCACATAAAGCACAAAAGACACAAAACTCATCTCCCTGTTCTTTTGTGTTTTTTGTGCCTTTTGTGGTGAAGATTCTCCGCCTTCAGAGGAAAAGCTATGTTCAGCAATCTTCGCTCATTCCACCGCGTCATTCTTTCCACTATCGGGTTGATAATTCTTGTCACGGCTGGCTCGGCCCAAGCCAAACGCACCATCACGCACGAAGATGTTTGGCTGATGAAGCGCGTTGGCGCTCCGGTGCCAAGTCCAGATGGAAAGCTGGTCGTGTTTTCGGTTCTGGAACCGAGCTACAACGAAGCCGATCAGGTTTCGGATTTGTGGATTGTTCCTGCGGACGGCAGCGCTAAGCCTCGGCGGTTGACGAATACCAAAGGCGGCGAAAGCGGCGCGGCGTGGTCGCCGGACAGCAAACGAATCGCGTTTTCTACTCGGCGCGAAGGCGATGAAGTCGCGCAGATTTACATTCTGAACATCGAAGGCGGCGAAGCCATGCGCGTCACTTCCCTTTCGACCGGCGCTCGTAGCCCGGTATTTTCGCCCGACGGCAAAGCCATTCTGTTTCAGAGCAGCGTTTTCCCCGGCACGCTCAACGATGATGACAACAAGAAAGCCGCCACCGACCGAAAGGCTCGCAAATGGAACGCTCGCGTTTACGACAGCTTCCCGATTCGCAATTGGGATCGCTGGCTGGACGACAAACAAACGCATGTTTTTGTTCAATCGCTCGAACCAGGCGCAAAAGCCAAAGACTTGCTGGCGGGAACAAAGATGGTTGCCGAAGCAGGCTTCGCGGGCATCACCGGTTCCGGCAGCGACGATTTGAATCCTGTTTGGTCGCCCGATGGCCAATCAATCGTTTTTGCTG